>WJIM01000041.1 GCA_014730285.1 Candidatus Zixiibacteriota bacterium | reverse complement strand
GGTTAACAACCTTAAAAATCTGCTGATCGAGCTCTATCATCGCTATCTCGACAGCTACTACCAATTCAAGGGCAAGGGCGTGGAGAAAACCAGCCTCGAGGGCAACACAGCTTACCTGTTCAAGGATGTCTTCCTGGCGGCGACAATAATGCCCAGCGCCAATTCGGTTTCACCGATCGTGAAGAATCTGTTGAGGCGGGCTAATAAAGAAGATCTTTACAACAAGGAGAACAGCTTCGTAGCCAGTGTCAATGATATCTTCAAATACGAGGAGCCGAATCTGTTCGGCATGGCCAATATGATCAGGGCTGTCTGGTCCTACGACAAATACATGCAGATCGAGGAAAACAGTCCCACACGTGACTCGATCCGCGAGACTGTAACTTATCATGCGGCGATTGCGCTTGATACTCTGCGTTCGGATTTCGGACAGTCGATCGCCAGCTTTCTTCTGGCAACCACCAACTCCAACCGCTCCAATGATGCGGCCTGGAATTATTTCAAGAAATGCCTGGAGTGGTCAAGCGATGATTCCGAATTTCCGCAGACCGGTTTCTATGCCAAGAATTACAATCGTGAGATTTATCTGGCCAATGCGGTGGCATTTCTGCCCGCATTTTGTGAGTATCTATATGACAACGGCCGTTACACCGAAATAATTGAGACTACCGAATATCTGGTTGATTTGGGCGACCTGGATCAGGGTATGATGGAGAATGTCTCCAAAGAGGCGATATTCTGGGGCGAGAAAGCCCTGCGTGCCCTGCAGGAGCATGAGCGCTTCGCGGATGCCGACGATATGTACCGGAGGCTGCATGCTTTCTACAAGTTCCTCCAGCCCGAAAAGACATTCAGCGATCAGCCGGAAGAGTAGGAGGATTTTAAGATGATACCGAAAATAATTTGCACTGCTATAGCGATTCTTCTCCTGCCTGCCCTTCTTGCGGCGCAGTGGGATGAATCCTCGTACGAGGAGATTAAAGATCTGAATACCGATCTGGATGCCTATATGTCCTACGCCCGGACCACTTATGATCCGGCCGACAGGCAATATCTCTCCAATGTCGCTGTCCAGAATATCTACAAGCAGAAAGCTATCTGGAGAAGCGCGGAGAAAAAGAACCAGCTTATCAACGATATCCTCTCCGAATCGCTGGTGAAGTTCATCTTCGTCAACTATTATCTCGACAACCCCAACTGGGTCGACTGGGGTTTTTGGAATCTCGAGACCTTTTACCCGTCCTACACAGCCTATATAGATACAAGCACAGATAAAACCTACGGCGAATGTATGTCCTTTTTGAAGGAGAATTGGCTGGCATCTTTTGCCAAATGCAACAGTTTCAACGAACTGGTTCCGGCCAAAAAACTTGAGGACAACTGGATTTCGGTCAGTATACGTCAGGGAATACATTCCAACGACGATATGTATCTGATCAAATGCGCCGAGGATTATATCAACCACTGGATGTCCGAGCATCGCGAATGGTTCACTTTCTTCCTTCCGCGGGGACAGTATCAGCTTGGCGATGAGCAGGGCTGGATTTTCCCCAAGGAATTCGACGCCGCGGTTGACAGCGCGCAGTTTATCTATTTCACGCCCAACTACAGCTTCGATTTCATTCCTGTGGCACAGGTTTTTGCCAATGACGGTATCACCTACGATACACTTTCGCCGACCGAGTTCGAGCTGGTCAGGATTAACGAAGGGCGCCTGGCGGAATTCGATTCACTGGAATTCGGGCGCTACGAGTTCCGTGTCAAACCGCCTTATAAGATCGTCGATAAATATCCCAACAAGCTTATTATCCCCAAAGAGGCATTTGGTGAAGACTACATGGACAAAGAAAGTACCATGTTCAACAAACATGCCTATGACAAGGTCACAGTGGGCAATCGTCAGCAGCTCATCTATACCAAGATTGAAAGGGTGGTCCAGCCGGCATTAACCGAGCTCGACGACGATAAAGATTAGTAAAGGTGGGTTTACGACTGAGAAAGGCTGCCAGCACTACGGCAGCCTTTTTTTGTGGGAGCATACATTCTCATGTGTGGCCGGGTTCCCCAACCCGGCGGTGATATTTTCGATCATAGGGTGGCATGCCCAAACTGGTTTGGGCATGATTGGTTTTCGTAGGGCATAATCCAAGCGCAGCGCAGCGATTTTGCTCTGCTGCTATTTAGCTAAGAACGTCTCTTTAAAAACTCTGTAATATGATGTGTCTGCTTCAGCTTGATTATTAAGGTTGATCCTAATCGGTAGAGCCTCAAATGAAATTAAATATATACCCGCGGATAATGTATCAATATTGGTATCTCTCCAAGGATGTAGCATAAATATCCCTGGACCCATAATGCCATCGTAATATGTATATAGGGTGTCCTTGATAACCTTCTCGGGACTTGCTGGCAGATCGCTCTCACCCATACTATGTCTATCAAGCAATGCGATCTTTACATATGATGATTCGGGTATCTCAAACCAGTGAGTAGTGTAAGAATAAGGGCATGGCCTTTGGGTTTCATAATCATATCCATCCGGTATCGAATCTGAAACCCTTTCTATACATTCATTTATTTCTTGTCTGTTGTCAGCATTTGCAGGTATACCATTCACTATAAACAATGGGATAAGGAACAATACACAATATTTCATATAGACCCCCAAATATTGGACATAATACTACCTCATCAAGACCATCTTCATTTTCTTATTAAATATAATATCTTCCGCTTGATCCGGGGATCTTTTGCCCCTGTTGGTTTCCATGCTTTCATTTCAACATAGTAAATGCCGCTTTCAATATCCTTTCGCTCTATGGGCAAATAAAATTCCTATTCGCCCGGCGCAAATAGAGAATCACAGAAGACATGAACAGCATCACCGTCAATGTCGGTCACATTGACATAATCATTGAGGATTCGGGAATCCGGGTTTTAATCATTTCGACCGGTCAGAATGGATTTGGATAAGCAGTCTCCAGATAAAAATCGATATTAGTTTTAGCACCGATTATATTAAATTATCGATCCTCCAAACCATCAATGCATCCGGTCAATAAAATCATAAAAGGAAATAACATCAATAAAGCGGACATGCTGTGATTCATGGTAATATATCCCTATTTATTGATTTAATAGTTATACAGAAGTATTTCTGACAGGTTCCAATATTACTTATGGGAGGCCTGCTCTAACTCAGTTTTGCCGGGGATGTATTATAAGAACACGCCCAAATAAATTTGGGCGTGCCACCCAGTGATATGATATGGCCCAAAAAAACACCGGGCGTGCGTTGTCGCACGCCCGGCATGTCTGCTGAGATTTCTGTCTGGAGCCCCGAATTGGTTCAGGTACAGAAACCTCAAACAGATAAACAGAATTCCGAACAAGAACCTCACGAGCCGTAGATGAGATTCTCCGAAAGAAGCAGAATCAACTCCCCCCTACTTTTTAACCGCAGGTCCGACGTAATCTATGATTATGTCACGGATCCTGTTTTCAGCTTCATTCTCTTCGTCAGCCGTAAATACCACGACCATATCATAATCCTTGAGATACATGATATACTGGCCGTCATGCCCGGATGCATAGGGCATACAGCATTTAGTTCCGGCATTGTCGATCTCATCC
>WJIM01000338.1 GCA_014730285.1 Candidatus Zixiibacteriota bacterium | reverse complement strand
CCGTGGTCGATACCCACCGGGCATTGCAGACTGCATCTGCGGCAGGCAGTGCAGTTCCAGAATGATTCAGCCATTTCGTCGACCTTCTCATCAGTCAGCCCCTTGCTTCCCAGAACCCGTCCGCGAAGCATGCCGCCCACTGTGAAATGACGGCGGTAGACGCTTAAGAGCAGTTCCGAGCGATAACAGGGGATGTCCTTGGGATCGCGTGTCGCCTGGTAGACCTGACATTCGGTGGCACAGCGCGAACATTTGGCGCTGCTCCTGACATACTGGTCGAGCACGAATCCATAATTCGTGTTTTTCAGTATGGCTGCGAAGGCCTCCAGAAACTTCTGCGCTCTCTCATTCACTTCCGGATTTTCTATGTGGTACCGGACATCGAGCTTCTGCTTCTCCAGTACCTCCGGCTTGCGCTGAGTTTTGAACGCGCGTTGTCGTTCTTCTTCTGTGATTGGTTTGATCATCGCATCCTCATCTATCGTTGTTTGTTCACTTTTTTCCAATTGGTCTTGTTATCAAAAATCGCTTCATGTCCCTTGATTGGAATCTTGAAAACCGGCAGAGGCGCATCATCCTCCTCCGGATTCTCGAGAATCCAGGGATCGAGCAGATTTATATTGAAATCCCTGCATGTTTTCAGCACCTGATCCTGAGCCGCATGCACATACACGGCCGCATCAAAATTTTCCGAGATCGACCGCAATTCCATTACCTCCTTTTCCCAGTAGAAGACATGCCCGGCGCAGCAGACTGCAACGCGGATCGGTTTGTTGCAGCGAGGACATTTAAGGCTGGCGACTATATCGATGGGGAAATCGGATTCATCATTTTCGATCATAAAACCGTTGTTCGATAAATATTCCCGTGTCATCTCCACCAGTTCTCCCAGCTCAAACAGGCAGGGAGCCTCTTTTTTCTCTTCAGTTTTTTCCGAGGGTTTTATCCCACCCCTCAGAAAATGCTTCAGAGAGGTTTCTACTTTGCCGGTTAAATCCTTATATACCTTGAGATTTTCAGCTTCAAGCATATCTTTGTAAAACGACCTGATACCATTGCATAAAAGCGCTTCCACACCGGCATCCTTTAAAAGACGCAAACGCGCAATAGGGCCGCTGCGGTCGCAGTTTATGAACTCCTTTGAGATCACTTTGCCCTTTTCAAGCAGACAAATTTGAAATCTCTTGGCTGCCTCGAAACAGGGAGCGATCTCATCCCTATATGTTGCAATAGCCAGTTTCATAGCCAGGAGAGTATTTATATGCGAAACATGTGCCAAAATTCACAAATTAGTTATTCTGTTGTATAGCAATAGTTTTATCAGCGTGGCATATTTTGCGCTGTTGCAACACGCATGATTTGCAACGCTCTGTTGCAGTGCTGGAGTTGCATCCTGCAACATTTCTCAAAACAAACAGCAAAATCTAATAAGGATAATATTCATCATGATTGTACTTGACAAATGTGGACAATAATAGTATTGTATGGGCATACCCTATTATCAGTAGCTGAGATTGATAAATCAAACTCCAATTTCGATGTATATACCCTCAATGGGAGAAGGATTGCAATTTCGCTTATTTCGTAAATAATTGTTATATAATCATATAGGAACAGGAGCGTGAGCTATGAAAAATTGCAATGGCATTTTGTGCTTAATTGCCGCATCAATTCTACTCATTCTCATGAGCGTGTCGGCCATGGGAACCGAACATCATGTAGATATCGGAAATTTCTATTTTTCGCCTGAAAAAACTACGGTTGCTCCGGGTGATACTGTAACCTGGACGCTTGTAGAGGGTACACATACAACAACTTCCGATGCCGCCTCGCCCAAGGCCTGGGATTCGGGCACGATGAACTCTCCCGGCCAGACATATTCGGTGGTATTCGAGGCCTCCGACGGTCCCGGGCCGTTTCCGTATCTCTGTACTTTTCATTCGGCTACGATGATCGATACGATTTTTATGCAGGAAACCTGTAATGCCGCAGGGGATATCGATAATGATGGTGAAGCGCTGACATCGCAGGATTTCACATTATTGAATCAATTCTTAAACGGCGAAGCGCCCTTACCGGACAGCCTTTTTCAGGCCGACTTCAACGGTGACTGCGTTGTAAATCAGGAAGATCTGCAGTTGTTTGAAATGTATTTTTCAATGGGCCTGTCGGTCTTCGATCCGTACGGCGGTTATCCGGTGCAGACCTGCTGCGATCCGGACTTTGACGTCCCGCCGGACACGATCACGATATTCGGCCTGGAACATATCTCCACCGGCATAGCCAGTTTGGATTCCTCGGGTGGACAGCTTATTCTTTCAAATGTCGGGCCTTCCGGTCTTGACGGTTATGATGCCGATCTTGCGGATAACGATGTCTGTCATGTCCAGAGCGTATTTCCGCCGGATGATTCCCTTCCGCCCGGCACTACCGACAGCACCAGGATTTATGTCGGGGATGAGGGTGTCGAACATGTCTTTGGATGGGATTATATCAAGACCAAGAATCCTGACGGCACTTATACCTTTACGCTTCAGTTCAATCCTGATCTGGCGGACGGCGCGTCAATTCGATATGAGCTCAGGCTTGACGGCAAAAAGAAAGGCGGAGATGACAGCCTTCTGGAGGAAAGATTTTCATTCAAGCCCGAGCGTGTTGAGGGTAAGGCGAATGGAGATCCGTTAGATTGTGACGATACTCATGAAATCTTAAAGCCGGAAGCCGCTCCACTGGTTTCATCGAGCTGGGGCGGT
>WJIM01000337.1 GCA_014730285.1 Candidatus Zixiibacteriota bacterium | reverse complement strand
CCCCTGCACAACCGCATCTTTCAGCGACTTGTACTCCTTATCCATCAGATGATTATAGTGCGAGACCATCAAAATGCCGTTTCGTACCGCGATTCCTAACAAGATGATGAATCCAACCAGCGAAGCAATCGAAATTATACCTTCGGTGAAGAAGATACTCACAATTCCGCCAATAAGAGCCAGCGGCAGATTCACCATGACCAATATCGCCTGCCTGAAGTTGCCGAATTCCAGATACAGGAAAACAAGGATGGCAATAATCGAGACGATGCTTAACAGTGTAACCGTCCGGGTGGCCTCTTCCTCGCTTTCAAACTGACCGCCGTACTCGACAAAGTAACCCTGCGGCAGCTCGATATTCGATCTCACCTTGTCCTTGATTTCCTCAACCGCCCCACGGAGATCGCGATCGGCGACGTACCCACCGCCACCGCCATCCTCGATCGTATCCTCCACCGAGCCGAGATCATCCAGATCACCGGCAAAAGCTACCGGCTCAAAGATCGGGCCAGATCCAATAGAAAAACCGAGAATCAACAGCTCGACGACACCGAAGATACTACCGGCGGGAAAGATAACACCAGAAAAGATAAGACTTGTCAAAAGGAGAAAACGGCATTATGATCAGGATACCAAAACTTTAACTTGGGCGGTTTTAACCCCACCGGTGACAACGATTATTGAGCCTTCCGGCCAGGCGGCAATACGGGTTACCGAAGCAAACGAAGCACAGGCTATGCATATCATTGAAGTCAATGGATCAGACGCCCTCGAGGCGCTAATGACTATTGCCACCAGTTATACTGTTGACGACAATGACATTGAACGCACGCGAGAGGTGATAGGTCAGGAACTGGCCGAGTGCGGAGACAACCGGCGAGTGTTTGTGGCCTACAAGTACGATGAGCCGGTTGCCTTTGTCGAGCTGGTCTTGAAACACGCAGACAATGACCCCGAGCTGGCTGATGGTGACGCAGTGGCGCATGCACACAATTTGCAAGTCCATCGAAACTTCCAGGGACGCGGAATTGGGACTGAGATGATGCACTACCTGGAGATGGTTGCTCGTGCGATGGGGAAGCGGAAGTTGACCCTGGGAGTCGATGCCTCCAATACCAGAGCCAGCAGGCTGTATGACAAACTCGGCTGGATGCATCTGAAAGACTGTCCCGGCCCCACACCCGAACAGGACGGGTTGTATATGTACAAGGACTTGGATTCACAGGAATGAATTGCGCCTTTGATATGCACAGCTCACGAGTGACTCTCGATCAGGTTGTCGTATCAGATGCTCCGGCGATTCTCGACGCGTTTCAGGAAGAACAGATCGCCTGCAATACGCTGCTGCCGGAGCGTGACCATACTGTTACGACAGTCCGATCCTATGTTCGGCGGATGCGGCGACTTGAGACGGCGGGACGGGGGGCTTTATTGGGCCATTCGACGAGATACGAAGGGCGAGCTGGCGCAAACAGCAGGCGGCGTTCGATGCCTTCCGTAACGAGTACAATCACGACCGACCACATGAATCGTTGTGGTTGCCGCGCATAAAAATAGATTGCTTTTTCTGCGAAAAATATTAATTTATAATGTATTGACTACTCACGCAAAATGGCTGACAACTTCCGCGCCTGCATTTTGATATTTTGCAAATAATTACAATTTTAAGGAGGGACATTATCATGAGGAAAAAACTATCCTTATCAATTCTTGCGGTTATTGTCGTTTTTTTTGGCCTGATTATAACTGATTCAAGTGCGCAATATGTATGTGGCGATGCCAATAGCGACGGTGAACTAAATATCAGCGATGCTGTTTATCTGATCAATTATGTTTTCCAGCCCGGTAGTCCGCCTCCCGATCCGGATTGCTGCGGAGCCGATTGCCCGCCGATAATGATGGATATAGACGGCAATTCTTATTTCACGGTCAAGATCGGCGATCAGTGCTGGATGGCGCAGAACCTGAAGGTCACAAAATATCGCAATGGAGATCCCATTCCCCAGGTCACCGATAATGGCGAATGGGACGGCCTGACAACCGGAGCCTGCTGTGCCTATAGTAATGATGAGGGCAATGCTGCTGTATATGGGATGCTCTATAATTACTATGCGGTGGTTGATGCGCGCAATATAGCCCCTGAGGGATGGCATGTGCCAACTGACGAAGAATTGAAGCAACTGGAGATGTACCTCGGGATGAGTCTGGCGGATGCCAACGCTACAAGCTGGCGCGGTACTGATGAGGGCGGGAAGTTAAAAGAATTCGGTACTTTGAACTGGGATTCCCCGAACTCCGGAGCCACCAATGTTAGTTATTTCACTGCCCTTCCCGGTGGTATAAGGTATGCCTTTGGCAGCTTTGGTAAAATTGGTTCAGATGCATGCTTCTGGTCTTCCACAGAATATATTTCTGATACCGGAGGATGGTATCGCTGGCTCGAATACACTCATTCAGATAGTTATCGCATGGGTATTCTTAAGGGAAGTGGATTGTCCGTCCGTTGTGTCAAAGACCAATAGGCAATCATCTATTCAATCAGCGCATTCACAGGACTGAATCGCTGGTAGGATTCTCGGATATCCTGTCCCGATATATGCAGATAATTCTCGGTCGTTTTTATCGAGGAATGACCGAGTATCTTCTGTAATATAGCCGGAGACATTCCATTCTTGATAGCCCAGGTTGCGGCACTATGGCGTATCAAATGCGGCCTAATCTTAAAGCCAACCTTCTCACTGATCCGCTCGAATATCTTATCCATATATCTGGGCTTTATTGGGCTCTCCGCTTCGATAGCAAAACAGGTAGACACTAATAACTCTCTTGCGATGAAAATTAATATACTTATGCAAAAGCCGGATTGTATTAGTTCCCATCGGTACATATCTTTGTTTTCTGCCTTTGCCGTGTATCTTTAAAATGCCGTCCGTAAGATTCAGATCGTCCATCTTTAAACGTAATAGCTCTCGCCTTCTAATCATGGTATCCCAAAAGACATTCACAATGAGATAATTTCTTTGTCTTTCAAATGAACGTGCAGGAACATG
>WJIM01000336.1 GCA_014730285.1 Candidatus Zixiibacteriota bacterium | reverse complement strand
TTTAAAACATCAACCTTATCATATCCCGAAGAGTTGTAGACAATCGGTATTTTCAAGCCGCGTTCACGGGCGGTGACAATAACATCGGCAATCTGCGCATTAAAATGAGTCGGGGTGACGAAATTGATATTATGCGCACCGCATTCCTGCAGCCTTAGAATGGAGTCCACCAGCGTAAGGGGCGAAACCTCCCGCCCGTTCTGCATCTGGCTGATCGGATAATTCTGGCAGTAAACGCATTTCAGGTTACAGCCGGTCAGGAAAATAGTGCCGCTGCCGTTGTGACCCGAAATGGGCGGTTCCTCGCCGAAATGCAGGTTGGCCGAAGAGATCTTGATTTTATCGCTCTGACCGCACTCTCCCAGTTCGCCGAAAGTTCGATCGACATGGCATTCACGAGGGCAGAGATCACAATCCTTCAGACGCTCGAGCAGAGTTTGTGTATTTTTTCGATGAGTTGAGATCATAGGTCTTAAGTATTATACGTCGATTCCCGCTGTCATGAGGAGTTTTGGAAGGATTTCTCCCGAGGGTCCCAGAAGAACCTCGTCAGCAAGGGTGGAAAGCTCTGTTTCCGTGACATTGATTTCGACCAGATAAGCTCCCCGCTGTTTGGCCGTAATCGGAAGAGCCGCAGCTGGATATACTATCGCCGAGGTGCCTATCGAGAAAAACAGGTCGCACTGAAAAGCCTTCCTGTTAGCTTCCTCGAAAACATCCTGAGGCAGCATCTCGCCAAACCAAACAACATCGGGACGGATCATGCCGCCGCATTCACATTCTGGGAGCTCGTCCCCCTCCTTAAAATCCAGCCTCTCGACTGGCTTATTGCAGTTCATGCATTTATTCTTCATGATGTTGCCGTGCACCTCGAGAATATACTTGGATCCCGCATTCTCGTGTAAATTGTCGACATTCTGGGTGACCAGGCAAAAATCGGAGAAATTCTTTTCCATCTTTGCCAGGGCATAATGCCCGGGATTCGGTTCGATATTATCGATAATATCGCGCCTGTGCTGATACCATGCCAAAACCAGATCGGGATTTGACATAAAAGCATCTACCGTAGCCAGTTCCTCAGCCCGGAATTTTTTCCAGATGCCGTTCTCTCCACGGAATGTTGGTACTCCGGATTCGGCGGATACTCCCGCGCCTGTGAGTACACAGATTTTTGGATCTTTTTTCAGCAGTTCTATTAAAGTCTCAGAAAACATAGCAAAGCAATATGCTTTATGCTTAATATTTAGTCAAGTTATTTAGGGATTTGTATTTTTCTGCAAAATTCACTGTTTTATATGTTATACACACTTTTTATTGTATAATCAGATGAAATGAAGAAAATATCGAAAAAATATCTGATAGCTGTTCTACTCGGGATATTAATTCTGACTTCCTCGGTCTCACTTTCGGCCCAGGACAGTGTCGTAATCGAGAAGCGCAAAAATCATTCGCCCACAGGCGCCTTGCTTCGATCGCTGGCGGTGCCGGGATGGGGACAGTTATACAACGATAAATATATCAAGGCCGGCATAATTGCTGGCCTGGAGACATTCCTGATTTATCAGACCGCCTATTACTGGGAAAGAAGCTCCACTTACGAGGACCTGTATACGGCAGATACCAATGATGTCAGCCGCAATAATAAATTTCTTCAGTACGATCGTTATCGAGATCTTCGCAATCAGCATATCTGGCTTCTGGGAATAACCGTTTTTTATTCCATATTTGATGCTTATGTTGATGCGCATCTGAAGAATTTCGATGTTGATATCACCCCGGATTTTGATGATGAACGTCAGGATCTGACTCTCTGGCTTAATATCAGTATAAATTATTAGCTGTCTACGGGCGTAAAATCTGCCTTTGACTCCCCTATATTTCTATTAACTCTTGCATAGCGGCTTCAGGGAACTATATTGGGCTGAATTGTTATACTATTTGGCAATAATCGCAAAAGGGGAGGAGATTTTGGGGATATGCAGCTCTTGGCGGCCCAAACAACGATAAAGTGCTGTTGATTCCATACGATAAGTAAAGTATGGGGTATATAACTCCGAAGTATTGCTGATTTTAAAAATAGGATTTTTTCATGAACGAGAGTTCGGTATTCAGTATCAAGGACTGCACCTTAATTACACGCATGGCGGGGTTGGACTCGGCCCTCAATATTCGTGAGATGCGTGAACGGGTTGCAGTCTGCCCGATAGAATGCCTTTATCATCATTTTTGCGAGACCGTAATTCGTCCGACATTTGATGATCCCGAATTCCGCAACGATTTCTCCGTCTGGTGCTCGACATACCTGGGAGACAAGAAACTGGCCGAACAGTTAGGAATCCTGAATCCTTACGATTTCAATAATCTGGAGGAGCTTCGGGCTAAAATGATGGAGATTATCGATGAGCGCCTGAGCGAACTCTATTATATCCCCTCGGCCCAAATTGGCGAGGATTTTCAGTTCATGCGTGCGGTGACGGTGGTTTTCGATACCGGCAAGCATATTTATTCTCCCGATGATCTGATTCGCCATATACCCTTTATGAGTGATAGCAGTCTTTACTACCATTTCGTCGAGGCGCATCGCAGGACTCTGCAGAGCACCGACGACTTCACCGTATATTTGCAGGATTTCGATCATGAATACGAGCCTTTGCTTGAAGAATTTGCAAAAATCGATTTTTATTTTTTGAATCTTCACGAACTTCGTCTGGCGCTCAAAAAATCCATTGAAAATGTGATTGGCGCGGAGGTGCCGCATGCCTAGGTCGCTTCTGGAATATGAGGAGATTGTAGGCAAGATAAACATCTCCATCCTGCGCCAGTTGGCGGATAACCTGAAAGGCGCCAGGGTGGTTCATGTCAACTCAACCCGTGTGGGCGGGGGAGTGGCTGAAATTCTTGACTGGCTGGTTTCCCTGATGAACGATCTTGGCCTGGAAGCTTCGTGGGAGGTTATCTCCGGACCTCCGGAATTTTATTATACCACCAAAACATTCCATAACGCCCTTCAGGGCAAGGCTTCTTCGCTCACTAAGACAATGATCGAGGCATACGAGGACACCAATCAGCAGACCGCCGACAAACTGCGGGGTACTCTGGAGGATGCAGATTTCGTTATTATCCATGATCCCCAGCCGGCGGCTCTTCTGGAACATTTTCCCAACCGCAAGGGCAAATGGATCTGGCGCTGTCACATCGATGCCAGCAGGCCGTACAGAAAGGTCTGGAAGTATCTGGAGGAGAAGGTTGTGAATTACGATGCCAGCATTTTCTCCATGCCCAGTTTCGCCAAGCGCCTGCCTCATCCGCAGTTTATCATTGCACCCAGTATCGATCCGCTTTCAGATAAAAACCGTGAACTCGAAGATTCCGAGATCAAAGCGGCCATGGAGACCTATGGCATCGAGAACTCAAAACCTGTTTTGACACAGATATCGCGCTTCGACCGTTTCAAGGATCCTATCGGTGTTATTCAGGCTTTCAATATGCTGCGGGAGACCATTGACGCCGACCTGATTCTGGCCGGAGGCGGAGCCAGCGACGATCCCGAGGGTCAGATGGTTCTGGAGGAGGTTCTGGAGGAGGCTGACGGCGATCGGCAGATACATATCCTGAACCTTCCCGGCGACGCTCACCGAATGATAAATGCCCTGCAACGGGCCTCCACCATAGTATTGCAGAAATCCCTGCAGGAAGGCTTCGGGCTCACCGTAACCGAGGCGTTATGGAAAGAAAAGCCCGTGATCGGCGGGAATGTCGGCGGTATCAAGCTCCAGGTGCACAACCACCATACCGGATTTCTGGTCAATACGCCAGAGGGCGCAGCCCTGCGCATGCGCTATCTTCTAAGACATCCCGAGGAGCTGGAATATATGGGCAAAACGGGCAGACGTTTCGTGCAGGAAAATTTCCTTCTAACCCGTCATCTGCGAGAATATCTTACTTTGATGCTCGGTCTCCGAAGAGGACTTGCAAATTATCTTATAACAGAATAAATTACCCTGCATGCAGGTACTGAGCGATCATTTCGATTTAGACAGTTTTTTTTCTGATCTCAAAAAGTCCCAAAAGCCGATTTTGCTTCTGGATTATGACGGTACGCTTGCACCGTTTAAGGTCAAAAGAGACGAAGCAGTGCCATATCCCGGCGTTAAAGAAATCCTCAATCGAATCCTAGATGCCAATCATACACATGTGGTTGTTATAAGCGGACGCCGTGTCAGCGATATCAGCGACCTTCTGAAACTGGATATTCAGCCGGAAATCTGGGGTTCCCACGGCAATGAGAGGCTTCTTTCCGACGGCAGCTATAAATTGGCCGAGCTGTCCGAAAAAGAATCGGAGGGTCTTGAAAAGGCGCGAAAATGGGCCAAAGAGCAGAAACTCGATGACAATCTGGAGGAAAAGCCCGCGGGGCTGGCGTTTCACTGGAGGGGAATGGATGAATCCCGCGCAGAAGAAATCGAAAAAAAGGTTTTGTATAAGTGGCAACCTGTGCAGAAGGAATTCAATCTCAAGCTTCTGAATTTTGACGGCGGAATCGAGATAAAAGTTGCCGGACGCGATAAAGGCAATGCCGTGAGAAGCGTGCTGATGGAATTCGGCGAGACTGATATAATTGCGTATCTGGGGGACGATCTTACCGATGAGGATGCATTCAAAGTATTGCAGGGCAAAGGCCTGTGTATTCTAGTACGCAATGAGCTTCGGGAAACGCTGGCTGATTTATGGATTGAACCTCCCGACGAACTACTTCACTTTCTACAGCGCTGGCATCAGGTGCGAAGCGGCTGAATTAAGAGAAAATTTTCACGAACAAATATTTTTAAGGGGCGTTACATATATTAAAGGGTTATAATATATTCGAGAAGTGATATTAATGCCGTCTTACATCTTTATGCACAGTCATCCTCCGACATAACCTTGACAGCGGCAGGTTTTTTGATCATAAAATTCGATATTATTTATTTTGTTATGCTGATAAAACCGACAAAACATGGACTGTTTTGTCGGTTAATAAAGGGATTGGGAAAATGAATAAGATCACATGGAGGAGAAGCAAAAGGAGGCTCTTAGTTGTTTCGAATCGACTTCCTGTCAGCATCAAATCCAGTGAGGGACGAAGGGAAATTCGTCCCGGTGCAGGCGGGCTTGTAACAGCCCTGGCCCCGATAGTGCGCAACACCAGAGGTGTCTGGATCGGCTGGCCGGGTTGTGAATTAACTCCCGAGGTTCTGGAGCTAATTCGAAACTACAACATCGAAAAATCATTCGATTTACAGGCAGTCAATCTGACTGAGGAAGAGGTTCAGAATTACTACCTTGGTTTTTCCAACGAGGCGCTCTGGCCGCTTTTTCATGATTTGCTGGGGCAATGCATGTTCGAGGGAGTGCATTGGGAAGTCTACAAGAACGTTAACCGGAAATTTGCCGAAAAAATCGTAGAGGCCGTCCAGCCCGGCGATTTGATTTGGATTCACGATTACCACCTGATTCTCGTGGCCCATTACCTGCGCCAGATGAATGTCGATCATCCCCTTGCCTTCTTTCTTCACACACCTTTTCCGGGGTACGACCTTTTGCGCAGGCTGCCCTGGAAGGATCGGATTTTAGGCGGCCTTCTGGACTTTGACCTGGTGGGATTTCAAACCCTGCGCGACAGGCGTAATTTCTGCCGCTCCGCCAAAGAGTTGATGCCGGAGCTTTATATCAAAGCATTTTACAGACACTCAATCGTTCGTCATGGCCGCCGTGAGATTAAGGTCGGGAATTTCCCGATCAGCATCGATTTTTCGGAATTTAACGACGGCGCTCAGATCGAGGAAGTTGAGCGGGAAGCTAGCTTTCTCAGGAATAAATGCCAATCCAGAAGCCTGATGCTGGGTGTAGACCGTCTCGATTATACCAAGGGAATTCCGGAAAGGTTTCTGGCCTACGAACGTGCTTTGGAAAAGTATCCTGAATTGCGCGGCAATATTTGTCTTTTACAATTAGCTGTCCCCAGCCGATCACACCTATCGGCTTATCAGGATATCCGCGAAACGCTGGAGTGGATGGTGGGCAGGATAAACGGCCGGTTTTCGGAATTCGGATGGCAGCCCATTCAGTATATTTACCGATCGGTCAGCCGTACCGAGCTCCTGGGTTTTTACCGCGCCTGCGATATCGGCCTTCTTACACCGTTGCGTGACGGCATGAATCTGGTGGCCAAGGAATTCTGCGCCAGCACTGTTGATAACAACGGTGTCCTGATCTTAAGCGAATTCGCGGGAGCCTCGGAACAGCTTGCCAAGGGCGCTATCATGGTTAATCCCTATAATCGCGAGGAAACCGCTGATGCCATCTACCGTGCCTATAAAATGGAGTTGGAGGAGCGAGAAAGGATGATGACCGTGCTTCGATCCGAGGTGAAAAGAAATGATATCTTCCGCTGGGTGGAATGGTTCCTGTCTTCCTTTAGGGAACACGAAAGAGAGGAGGCGGCCAGCGAAATTCATCCAAACAATTCCAAACCGGTAAATGACCGCGTTGAATCATCAATTATGGAATCGATTAAAAGCGGCGGCGGTGGTTCATATACAGATGATTAAATCACTTTTAAATTAGCATATTTCGCAAATAGCTGCTTTTTGCCTCCCCATTTGAAGCGAACCTCAACTTTGGTATTATCTGAAGATCCGGTACGGGCAAGGATTTTACCCTCGCCCCAGGTCGGATGTATGATCCTCTTTCCAACCTGCAGATTCTTATACTTATCATTCGGCGGAGAATAGACCGGCTCATCGCTCCTGGAAGATGAGGAGCTTGTGTAGGTTGTGGGCGAGGAGAATCCAAATGATTGATCATCGAAATCGATACACTCCTCCGGAAGCTCATCTATAAAACGGGATTTGATCGAAAGCATTTCGCCGAAACGCATCCTTCTCTGGGCATAGCTCAGGGTCAGGTTCTTTTCTGCACGCGTGATGCCGACATAAAAGAGCCTTCGTTCCTCCTCGAGCTCCTCCGGATTTTCGATACAGCGTGAAAGCGGGAAAAGCCCCTCTTCGAGTCCGGTTATAAACACCTTTGGAAATTCCAGGCCCTTGGCGCTATGCAAAGTCATAAGCGTGACAACATCCTGCGAGCTGTCCCAGGCATCGATATCGGTATATAAGGCTATCTCTTCCAGAAAGCCCTCGAGTGTGGCGTTCTCGACTTTATCGCAGTATTCCTGTACTGCCGCGATAAGCTCGTCGATATTCTCTTTGCGCGATTCGGCCTCAACCGGATCGTATTCATCAAGGCTGTCCACAATTCCCGTGATGCGCGCGGTTGTCTCCGCCAGCTCCACCGGTGACTGCTCCTTTTTAGCAGCGATCAGTTCATCATAAATCTTACGGAATTGCCCGATTCCCTTAAGCGCCGCGCCTTTGAGGAAATCGATCTTCTCAGTATTCAGAATCAGCTCAAATGGCGAGGTGGAGCGGCTTACCGCAGTCTGCTCTATACGCGCTATATTTACCGGCCCTATGCCGCGTTTGGGAAAATTGATTATGCGCCGGAAGGAGATAATATCAAAAGGATTGACCAGCATTTTGAGGTAGGCCAGAATATCCTTGATTTCCTTGCGCTGATAAAAGCGTATGCCTCCCACGATTGTGTAAGGGATGAAACGGTTTTTAAGAGATTCCTCCAATGCACGTGATTGGGCGTTGGTGCGGTAGAGGATCGCAATATCACGCCGTTTATAATCTCCCGAGGCAACCAGTTTTTCGATGTCCCCGCAAATCATCTCCGCCTCATTACGGTCGGAATCGACCTTTATCAGCTTGATAAGCTCGCCCTCATCACCCTCGGTCCAGAGGGTTTTGCCTTTGCGGGAACGGTTGTGCTTCACGACCTCGGAGGCGGTTTTGAGAATCATTTTGGTGGAACGATAATTCTGTTCCAGTTTGATTATTTTGCAGTCCGGGAAACTGGCCTCGAAATCCAGAATATTTTTTATATCCGCCCCGCGCCAGCCGTAAATCGACTGGTCATCATCGCCCACAACCGTAAGCTTGCGCGATTTTTCAGCTAGAATTTTCACCAGCAAAAACTGCACATGATTGGTGTCCTGATATTCATCCACCAGAATGTGCTGGAAATGATTTTGCAGCTTCTCGCGCACATCTTCATGCTGCTGAAGTATCCGTACTGTCCAGAAAAGCAGATCATCAAAATCGAAGACATTGCTCTTGCGCAGATGATTCTGATACAGCCTGTAGACCTTCGAGACTATTTTATTAAAATAAGCGGCAGCGGTCTTTTCGTACTCATCCGGATCGACCATGATCTCCTTGGCCCGGCTGATATATTCGGCCACCGCACGAGGTGCATGGGTTTTGGTGGATATATCCAGCGAATCCATACAGCGCTTTATCAGGTTGAGCGAATCATCCTGATCGTATACGCCGAAATTTTTTTCATATCCAATGCGGTCGGCGTAGCGTCTCAGCGCCCGCAGGCAGAATGAATGAAAGGTGGAGACATACATCTGGTCAGATGACGGCCCTACCAGGTCGATTAGGCGGCTTTTCATCTCATTGGCGGCCTTATTGGTAAATGTCACCGCCAGAATCCGCCAGGCGGGAATATTCATCTCCCGCACCAGATTCGCGGCTTTATAAGTTAACACACGGGTCTTGCCCGAACCGGCTCCGGCCAGAATCAGAAGCGGGCCATCTGTGTAAACCACCGCCTTGAGCTGCTCCGGATTCAGGTCGGGCTTGATTTTTTCCAGGAACTTATTCATAGATCGCCTAATATATCTAAATACGATAAGTAGTCAATCATGAAGGTTATAAATTAATTGACCGTGCTGAAAAATTATAGTATTTACATGCATTATGCCTGAACTGCCGGAAGTTGAAACAGTTGTCAGAGGTCTTCGCGAGTGTATTGCCGGGAAGACCATCAAAGATATCGGATATATAGCTCCGCACCTGCGCAAATTGAATCTGCGCGGTTTTGTAAAAAGGGTAGCGGGCCGGAAAATCGGTTCGATTAACCGTGTCGGCAAAAACATTTTTATCAATCTGGATGACGGCGCGGTATTTATGGTGCATCTGCGAATGACCGGACAGCTTCTTTTTTGCTTTCAAAACAGTTTAAACGATCCGCATAATCATCTTAAAATTAATTTTATCGAAAATGGCGAAGCCCTGATCTTTCGTGATGTCCGCAAATTCGGGCATTTTATTTATGCTCCCGCGAACAAAAGGCAGGCTTGGTTCGAGAGTATGAAGCTGGGTACGGACGCTCTGAAAATCGATGCTGATGGGTTTGTTGAACTGCTCAGATCAAAACATCGCATGATTAAGCCGCTACTACTTGATCAATCGGTAATTGCCGGCCTGGGAAATATCTATGTCGACGAGATTTTGCATCGCAGCAAAGTGCATCCGAAAAAGCTGTCTTCAAAAATTGCGCCTCGCAAACTCAGAGAGATGCATGCTCGTATGCAGAAGATACTCAGGCTCTCAATTGAAAATATGGGTACCACATTCGATTCCTTCTCCGGAGTGAACTCCGAGCCGGGACGAAATCAGAATTATCTACTGGCATACAATAATGCGGGAAGAGTTTGCAGTCTTTGCGGTAAGAGAAAAATAAAGCGGATAGTCGTAGCACAGCGCGGCACATTTATCTGCACGAATTGCCAGCGCATTTAGCCCCTTTTTGTCAAATCTAAATTGATTTAATTGGCAAAATGTGATTTAAAATCGAGCATCAAGGCATCGGCAGAACTGCTTGTGGCAATGTACCAGTATTTGCTGCAATTCCACAGAAGCAGTCTGTGATCCTTAACCTTGTAATGGTAGGTATGCTCCTGTCCGGGAACCTTCTCGGGCCCATTGGGCATACTGAAGTCATCGAGTTCCATGACAAAAATAGAGATCTGATGACCGTGAACATCATAAACGATCTGAGCGCACGGCTTATTATGATCACTGGCGATCTTTCCGCCATTTGGATGACAGTCATTATCTCGAAGGAAGATGCTTGCGGGAAGATTCATTTTAGCCGAAAGACATGAGTCGATCATTTTAGGATCATCTGTGGTAATGTCCAACGGATTTTCACCATTGACGGCCAGGTCATGATTCTTTATGAAGTCTTCCGCCCATGCTGTCTGAGTGGCATCGCTAATGTAGAAAGCGAATGCTACCACGGCAATAATCGCAAAGAATCCCACAGCGAAAACCGGCCGCCTAAAGAGAAAAAAACGATTTGAGCTTCCCTTTGCTTCATCATGTCTCTCTTCAGACTCTTCATCGAGTTGGTTGATGCGATGTTGAACCTGCTGTTTAAGACGATCCACCGCGCTTTCATGCTTCGGCGAATTCTCACAGCATTTGGTTTTGATGAATTTGTTAAGATGTTCCTCGAAAGTGTAAGTCTCAAAGCAATGCTTACATTCCGAAAGATGCTCTTTCACTTCTTCAACTGACTTGTTATCAAGCTGGTTGTCAAGGAAATCATAGAGTAGTTTCAATGCTTGACGGCATTTCATTGTTCTTCACCCTTCACAGATTTATTCTTTGTTTTCAAAAAGCCATTTCTAACTGCGTAATCCCATAAGCTTTTCTGCAAAAGTTTGCGCCCCCTGTGCAACCTGGACTTGACGGTGCCAAGTTGAAGACCTGCTATTTCTGCGATTTCCTGATAAGAAAATTCCTCCAAAAACGCCAGTACCACCACTATTCTAAAATCGTCGGGAAGCTCCTCAATAGCCTTTTTAACATCATCGTCAAAAATTCTCGAGAATAATGTACCCTCGGGATCTCCTCCTTCCGTCTTCTGAAATTTCAACTGGTGGTACAAATAATTATCATCTACATCCTCATAAGACATGGAGGTCGGCTTTTTGCTTTTTTGACGATAATCATTGATGAAAATATTCATCATGATCTTAAATAGCCAGGCCTTGATGTTCGTGCCCTTTTCGAATCTGTCAAAAAATCTGAAAGCCTTTAGCAAGCACTCCTGTACCAAATCCTCCGCGTCTTTAGTATTTTTCGTCATCCTGAGGGCAGTACGGTATAAAGCATCCGTGTGCTCCATCGCCGTCTCTTCAAATTCCCTCTGTTTTTTGTGATCGTCTGACTTACTCACAGAATAATAAGTTGTTTTCAGCCAGTGTGAAGATAATCACTTCTGACTAAAGTAACAACTCCTCCAAGTTTTAAGTTCCCAAAATATGTTTTCTCAAAATAATCCCAAAGATTAGATAATCAAGCCATTTTTCAATTGGAATTTACAGGATGAGTGGATTCAGCCCTAACTTTTGCTCTCTCACCCTCAATATCTTACGCCTAAAAAAAAGATAATCTTGTCAAGAATATTATACTACAATACTCCTCCTTTTGCAATCATATTTTATACTCGTAAATCCCCTAAAAGGTCACAGGAATCTTCATAAAATTAGTCGCAATTCCAGGCAAAATGTTATATTTCGACTGAAAATCGTTTATTTTATTGACTTTACGAGTTCGGGGATAAACTCCTCCAGAGTTTTTGGAGAGTAGTTGAACTCGGCAGGCATGCTCTGTGGATTGTAATCGAATTCCCCTTTTTCAAAATATCTGAACATAGCGAGGTAATCATCACAAAATTTATCTGAAATCCCGAATCCGGTAAATACCTCACGAAATTGATCATCCGAAACACGCATGTACTTTATCATTCTGTTCAGGTTTTCGGAAATCTCCATGGCAAAATCGAAAAAACTGTATTCGATCCCGGGCATATCGATTATCTCCCAGTCCTCTGGGTCGCGCTTGAGGGCTTTAAACGATATCTCCGCGATATCATCAACCGAAACATGAGGCATCCTCACATTACCGGGCATAGGATATGTGAAGAATCCGGCCGAGGAAATAGTCTCCATGAAATTGTACATATTTTCCATGAAGTTTCCTGGTCTAATAACCGTAACAGGAATCCCGGTTTCCTTCAGCCCTTTTTCAATCTCCAGTTTGACATCGATAATCGGCGAACCGGTGCCCTTTTCAGCTCCCAGCGAGCTTATAAAGAGCGCATGCTTGAGCCCAGCGGCCTTCATTGATTCGGCATAATTAGCTCCGATTTGGAGCTCTTCATTGTAATGTTTTCCATTGGTTGGATTGCCCTGCACCAGCAGAAAAGCTCGGTCGCATCCCTCGAAGGCGCTCTGGCAGAAATTGCTGTCCAGCAAATCGCCCACCGCCGGATCGGCGCCCTGCTCGATAAAACCCTGCAGTTTCTCCTCGTCCCTGGAGACCGCACGGACTTTTTCTCCGGCATCCAAAAGCTTCTTCGTAAGGCGGCTTCCTATTTTTCCGGTAGCCCCGGTAATCAATATCATTTATATGCTCCGATCTCATAGCAACACGGTCATTTATAATCCAGAAACATAACCCAAAGTAAGCAATATATTTTCACAGGCAAGCGAAATCAAGGATTTAGCCCCAATACAAAATCGAGAAAAAATTAAAGGAAATTTCAATGCTTTCTAAACTATAAAATTAGACTTCCGACACCTTTAATATAACCATAACCGTCGCTAAGGGGTTTGATATGCTTGTTTGGTGTGTAATTCTTTTTGTGCTGGGAATTACCGCGTTTCTGGATAGTCTCTTCAATTATGGGGAGATATTCCGTCGTGTTAATTCAGTGCTCTTTATGCTGATCTCTCTGGCCCTTCTGGTCCGCACCACCACCAAGATGAAATCTCGGAAGATCGAAACCTACCTGGAGAAAATCGAAAGGTTAAGTACGGAGTTGAGAAATCTGAGAAAGGAACAAAGCGGTAAGACGCTTACAGACGATGCTCAAACGAAGCAGCCTGTAAGCTGAACCGAATTCATCAGGGGTTGTGTGTATGGAAGAGAAAAGAAAAAATGTCCGCAGAATTCCCAATGATTATTTTCTGGTCTACGACAGGCACCATGGAAATTTCATTGGCCGCCTTTTGAATATGTCGTTGGGCGGGATGATGCTGGTATCGGAAGGACCGATTGAAACCTCCAAAATCTTTTACTGCCGTATGGACCTGCCGGAAAAGGTTCAGGGCCGCAATAATATTACTTTCGATGCGGTCAGTAAATGGTGCCGTATGAACGATAACACCAAGATGTATGAGACCGGCTATGAGCTCAAGGACGTTTCCAAAGAGACAAGGGAGATTATAGGCATACTTATGAAGAAGTGGATTGCGGTTCAAAACGCCACCCTGAACTCATGGTCCACTCCGCTGAGGTAGTTTCTTCCTGATAATCAGAAAGAATCTTATCAAGAATTGCTCCGCAAATATACTGCGGAGCTTTTTTTATGAATTTAATTGAGTCAGGCTGCTATTTTTGTGTAGAAATGGTATAGCAATGGATGAATCCGTAAGCGGCGGAAGTGGATTTGAAGCGAATTCGATTATATTTTCTGATTCTGTTTATAACCGTTTCGGCAAACGCAGTATTGTTTGCGCAGGAGAGTGAAACTGATTCTGCCTCAAGCGTTGAGGATTCAATTAAGACCGATTCCACATCCAACTCCCTCTATGAGATCGATCTCAAGATCGAGGAGCTTACCGGCACCAATAAGATCGGCCAGTTCTTTCACAAAATGCGATACCGGCTCGATTACAATCTGGACAGCATACCGGAGGAGGAGATCGATGAGTATGTTACCGATATGCGTGCGCGGCGTTCGGTAAAATCAACGATCTACGGAATCTACAAGCCGATCCCGATGCGTGAATGGCCCTGGAT
>WJIM01000335.1 GCA_014730285.1 Candidatus Zixiibacteriota bacterium | reverse complement strand
TTAAAGAGCGTGCATTCCTGAGTATCGAGAATTATGCCGCAGCCCTCAAAAACGGGCGGAGGAGGCGGACCGCAGTTCTCTATGAGCGGATTATCGATACAAGCAAACACATCGCAGTCGGTTTGACAGTCCACTATTTCGCCTTCAATATACACCGTGTCGCCGGGACCAAAATCCTGATAGTTATAGAGAAGATATCCTTCGGCCTGATTTTCTGGCTGGAAGATCACGCATCCCTGATCCTCGTAAAGATACCCACATCCGGCAAAAACATTGGGTACAGTATCCTGGCAGAGCTCAATAACTTCATTATCGATATGCCCCCAGGCATCCACACAAATCGAGTCCGGCGGGTAGAACATATCCCCGCTTACGAATACAGTGTCGTTTACCTGAAATGCACCGTAATTTGCAAGGGTATAAAGAGTATCGATTGCAAAACCGGGACTGAAGAGCAGGCAGTTTGTGCCCTGCACCAAAAGGCCGCATCCTGCAAACGGAAGCGGAGGCGGGGGCGGAGTTTGGCAAGGTTCAATCGTATTGTTATAAATGCATCCCATAGCTCCGATACAATCGGTTTCGCAGCCGATTTCAAGATTGCCCGAAACAAAAACAGTATCACCGGCCTGGAAACTTCCATATTCATCCAGCACAAAAGCCGTATCGCCATAGCCCATAGGGGTAAACAGCACACAATTCTCGCCCTGTAAAAGTATACCGC
Organism: Candidatus Zixiibacteriota bacterium; assembly: GCA_014730285.1. Taxonomy (GTDB): domain Bacteria; phylum Zixibacteria; class MSB-5A5; order JAABVY01; family JAABVY01; genus JAABVY01. The sequence goes on along the minus strand of WJIM01000335.1, from coordinate 3,955 downwards.
AGGCCTCGAATGGCGGAGGCGGAGGCGGGGGTGAAATCGAACATGTATCAATTATATTGTTTCGGAGACAACCCATTGCGTCGATACAGTCGGTCTCGCAGCCGATTTCCAGATTACCGGAAACAAACACTGTATCTCCCGCCTGGAAACTGCCGTATTCATCCAGCACAAAAGCCGTATCGCCAAAGCCCTCGGGTGTGAATAAGACGCAGTTTTGTCCCTCAATCAAAAAGCCGCAGGCGCTGAACGGCGGAGGCGGAGGCGGACCGGGCAGTGAGTCGATAGTATTGCTTATCACACATCCAAAGGCTCCGGTACATTCAATGCCGCAATCTTCAACAAGAGTACCGACCACAAAGACTGAATCGCCCGGTCCGAATTCGCCGTAATTCTCGAGAATCAAGGCTGCATTCGAATCACCCATTTCCATGAAGAGCACACAGTCCGGCCCCTGGAAAAGAAATCCCGAGGCATGATACGGAAGATCGGGGATATCCTGGCCGGTGACAACCATAGTAGCGCAGTCGGTCATCACCGCGTCCCCGCTGCTCGCTGTGACACATAATGTATAAGCAGCATTAAACGGAGGTACGGGGAAGATAAATTCGCAATAGGCCGAATCACCGGCATTGAGATGGATAAAAATATTTTCAATAGTCAGCGTAGTATCGATAAAATTGTTTATGGTAATAGTGAAGGCAAATGCCAGCTCGATCTGGGCCGCCTGCGAATCACAATTCTTTATCAGCAGCGAGCCGGTTGTCATAGTCGAATCAAAGGGCAGGGGAGCCGATACCGAGTCGGGAAGGTAAACATCAACATACACACAACCGGTGGAATCAGTAACCTTGGGCATAGCGCCTGTATCGCTGCCCGAGTAAGCCTGAGCGCCAGCCATGATCTGTGTCATGATGCTCTGGAAAACGTCGAAGATATCGATATCTATGCCTTCGTGCGGCCTGGTATCATCGGGATTATTCCCGGTTTGACCGTTCCCGCCGCTGCCTGCAAAAGCAAACTGAAAGCCGGCCAGAAAAAGCAGGCAGGCGGATAAAATCAGAATCCTTTTCATAACAATCTCCCTGTAATATTTTTTATAGAATATTGAATCTAATTTCGGTTTTCTAACTATAGGTGCAGAATCGAAGCCGGGAAAATACTATTTTTTAAAAGTATTTATGCCGGAATTACAATTCCGGCATATATGACAGGTTCTAACCTTCGGGACAATCGGGCTCGGCACCGCCCAGGTAAATATAATTAATCAGGCAAATAGCATCGCTGATATTTACCGCGCCGTCGCTGTTAACATCGGCAGAATTCATATCAGTAGGCGGAGGACTGCCGGGGAGAAAAATATAATTTATAATATATACGGCATCACTGACATTAACACTCTGATCCTGATTGACATCACCACAGCCGTTTACCGGACTTCCCAAATCCAGAGTCCAGATCGCATTGGCAATATCCAGCCTGCCGTGGGCATAATAAAGATCGGGCGGATCGATTGTGCCGGGACCGAGTTCGGTTTCGGCCGAAAGGCGCAGATGAAGCTCGGCCTCATCGGCGGTTATCTGCGGTTTCAATGAATGCATCAAAGCGCATGTTGCCGTTACAAGCGGTGCGGAAAATGAGGTTCCGGTCCATGAGCCCCAGTTATACTCTCCTGTTAGCGAACTATATATATTCACGCCGGGAGCACACAAATCCATATCCAGACCGTAATTGGAAAAATCCGCCAGAAAATCGGTTGAATCCACGGCAGAGACCGAGATGACGCCGTCATAGGCGGCCGGGAAAATCGGAATCTCCGTACTGTCGTTACCGCCGGCAGCCACCAGGATTATATCGGCGGCATGAGCCGCTTCACAGGCAATTCGCAATAAATAGCTGTCCTTATATGTGCCAAAGCTCATATTTATTATATGGGCGTTATTATCGATGGCATGGTATATCGATTTGGCGATAGCAAATCCATCCCCCTTGCCAGCCTCTCCCAGCGCCCTGAGCGGCATAATCTGGCAGTCGGGAGAGATTAGCTGAACCAAACCCGAAACAAAGGTCCCATGACTGCTTCCCAGACCCGAATCGGGACTGGGATCGGTATCATCTCTGAGGTAATCATAGCCGGGTATAATTGAGGCTGTTTCGAGGAAGGGATGATTCAGATCAAAGCCGTTATCTATAACCGCCACAATCGAGCCGGAACCGGTAGCCAGCTCATTGGCCGAATCAACACCCAGAGCTTCTATGGAATTTTGCTCAAAAAACGATGAGGGCTGATCCGCCTCTATATCCAGGGGAGGGGCGTACTCATCCGGGAATGATATGCTCAGTTGCAGATTCTCGGGAAAATCCACCTCGAAATTAGGCTCTGCAAAAATAACATCGGGAAAATTAAGAAGAGCAACCATCATAGAATCCGGGGATATAGAATCCGCAAAGCTTAGCAGGTAAATCTGCTCGGATGTTATGCTGTCGATAATAGTTGAGTTTGTCGCCTGCAATATACCAAAGGCGGCATTTGGATTAATAAGCTGGATTACAGCTCGGCCCGTTATGGGATTAACCGGCATCCAGGTCGAATTGATGGTATTATTTTCTATACATGCTATGGCGCCGGTACAGGTGGTCTGACAGGAGGCCACCAGATCGCCGCGTACGAATACCGTGTCGCCCGGCCCAAAATCATCCAGAAATTCAAGCTCAAAGCCGGCAACCGTGTCGCCGTGAGGCGCAAATAAAACACAATCCAAACCCTGATAAAGCGTACCGAAAGCCTCAAAAGGATAATCGGGCGGAGGTTCCGGAAGGGAAATCGTGTTGCCTACTATACAGCCGGTGGCTTCCGAGCATTGAGTCTGGCAGGATTGATTCAAAGTCCCGCCTACTAAAACAGTGTCATATTCCTCGAATCCGCCGTATTCATCCAGAACATAGTACTCCGACGGGCTCTCGAAGGGCGTGAAAAGCAGGCAGTCCGAAGTCTGAATCAGAATACCGGGGCCGTTGAAAGGCGTTTGCGGCTCGCCGCCACATTCACCAATGGAATTATTGACTATGCAGACATTGGCTTCGGCACAAAGTGTATCGCAGTCAAATAGTATTATTCCCGAGACATAAACGCTGTCGCCGGGCTGAAATCCGCCGTAAAATTCAAGCGCAGCTTCAAAACCGCCTCCCGTAGGATTGTACAGCACACATTGATCTCCCTGCACAAGAACTCCGCAGGATGAGAAGAGAGAATCCTGCGTAAACGCATCATGTGGATTAATGGCGGCCACCATTAGTAGTAAAAGCAAAAATATTGTTATGTGTCTTTTCATGACATCAACTCTCCGTATATAATATACACTATATTCCTAATAATACAAACGGACTCCAGAAGGCCGGGTTTAAATTTAAATTCCGTGTTTTTTTCAATGCCTGATGATATGCCGCGAAAATATCACCCTCTTCGGCAAGCGCTCGATAAAACTCATCCATAAATACCACACTTATCTTATCGGATACGGGCCAGAGCGAAGCCAGAACATAACGGGCTCCCGACTGGTAAAAAGCCTTTGCCAGGCTGAACGAGTTGCCGTAAAACACTCCCGGGGCGGCGGTCTGGCATCCGGAAAGTGTTATCAGAGTTGAATTTACTGTCGCACCGAAAAGATCGAAGGGGAAAAACGGGCCGTCATCCATAATTATCCGCGAGAATAGGGGATTTTCCGAAGAGCGCGAGGCGTGAGCTGCGATATGCACGAATCCTTCGGTACTGCCCAGCGCCTCCTGCAGATTCCCGCAGGAGGCTCGGCCCTCCTCAAAAAGTTCTGCATTCTTAAAATGCTCCCTTATCTTTTTTCCCTCGATATTTATTAAGGGCAGGCTGGAATTCTCCGGTGCAAAAATCGCCGGTTTTTTATTTTTGCCGAATTTAAATGACTGTCTCCGGTTACCCAGATCA
>WJIM01000334.1 GCA_014730285.1 Candidatus Zixiibacteriota bacterium | reverse complement strand
GGCATGATCCCTGTGATCATGCCCATCCAGTCTTTGGAATTATCAGAAATTGTAGGTCAAGCCCCGAATAAGCCGCTTTGAGCGGCTTTGGAGGGACTTGACAATCGTATTGCAAAATTTTCGCGGAGCATGAGGACATACTCCGCGCACAATATTCTTATTAATCCCTCAGCTTGTATTTCTCGGGGACTGTGAAGGTAGTCGCTTCCAGTTCTTCGGTGGAGTGATCCATGATATTGGAATGAAGCTCCAGAAGAACATCCGGCTCGTCATCACCGCCGCCGATTACTTTTTTGGCAGCCTTTTTCTTTATCCCGCCAAAAAGCCCGCCACCGCCGGATTCCTCTTCCTCTTGTTCACTTTCATCCTCAGGAGTCTTGACGGACTTGAAAACCGTAACGGTCTTAACCGGCACTCCGTCGAGTCCCTCGCCCTCGGCCTCCATCTTCTGCATCGCATCCACAAGCTCGGGACTGCTCTGGGCAATCTGCTGGAACATCGAGGCCATCTGCCCTTCCTCGGGATTCATACCCAGCTTCTCGGCCAGTCTTCGGTTGAAATCCTGAATCATCTGGTTGCCCTCAAGTTCGGGAGTCAACCAGTGATCGGAAATGATTGTCATCTCCTTTACCGGTTCCTCATCAGAGCCTTTCTCTTTGGAGTAAACATCAATCGTCATCGTCATCTTTCTTGCCTCGAAACCGTTGACCTCCTCGGTCTCATCGGCAACCTGAATATCCATCTCGTATGTATATTCGCGTCCGCCCTCTTCCTCATACTCTTCCTCTTCCTGCTCGGCCTGCATTTCCTCGTAGTTTGCCATCATCTCCTCGAGCTGCTGGCGCCATTCGTCGAACGTCATCTGGGTATAGCGTTTCTTCTTATGATCGATCGAGATAAAAAGCTCTTTTTCCAGATCGATTATTTCCGAGTTCCTGACCTTCCCTTTTTTATCGAGCTCATCGGAGCGCATCACATTATCCGAATAGTACTCGACAGTCTTGATCGGCTTGCCCATACCGAACACCTTCATTACAGTACCAAGAGCGCCGGAAAACTTGTATTCGATCACACTCTCATGGCGCACATCGGCCTGCGCGGCAAGCGCGAACATGAAAATAATCAATGCCGCTAAAATAATCCTGCTTCTCATTTCGTCCTCCATTTTAATATAATTATTATCTGCTTCGGGTATTGCCAGCGCAAAGATATTATCTGGAAATCAGAATGCAACAAAATTATGATTAGAAATTCCTTGCAAAGGCATTAACTGCAATGTCTAAACGCTTTTTATATTCACAATAGACATCACCATAAAAATCACTATATTAAATATGTGGGGGACGTAGCTTTAATGGCAGCGAAATTCCATTAGCGGGTTTTGTCATGAGAAAAAACCTAACCGAAAAAAAAGAGCCTCTCTGCGATAAGCTTCTGACTGTTGTCGATCATATATCCGACGGCGTCTTTGCTGTTGATCTTAATTTCAAGATCACATTCATGAACAGGGCGGCTGAAAGAATAAGCGGCTATCCAATCAAAGAGGCCATTGGCAAAAGATGCAGCGAGGTTTTCAGAACCAGCGCATGTGAGGACAACTGCCCGCTGGAGCAGACTATCAAAACCGAAACTCCAGTGATCAACCGTTCGGTCTGTATTAATAATCACAGAGGAGAACGAATACCAATCAGTATTTCCACCGCTCTATTAAAAGATAGCAAAGGAAACACAACGGGCGGGGTGGAAACCTTCCGCGACCTGAACCAGGTCAGACAGTTGCACAAGGAATATGAGGCCAAGTATACTTTCGAAAATATCCTCAGCCGCAATAATAAGATGCGGGAACTTTTTAATATTCTCCCCACCATTGCCGAAAGTGAAAGCTCGGTCCTGATCGAGGGTGAAAGCGGCACCGGAAAAGAGCTGGTGGCAAGGGCGGTACATGAACTGAGCCCACGCAAAGACGGACCCTTTATCGGATTGAACTGCGGCGCTCTTCCCGATAATCTTCTCGAATCGGAGCTCTTCGGCTATACTGCCGGAGCCTTTACCGATGCCAAAAAAGATAAGAAAGGACGCTTTGAGCTGGCCGAGGGCGGAACGCTTTTTCTGGATGAGATCGGAAATATTTCCTCAGCCATGCAGATAAAACTTTTGCGTGTACTCCAGGAGAAAACTTTCGAGCGTCTGGGCGGTACCAGGACGATTGCGGCGGATTTTAGAATTGTTTCGGCAACCAATCAGCCGCTTGATGAACTGATTGAAAAAGGCGATTTCAGGAAGGATTTTTTCTACCGCATTAATGTGATTAAGATAGCGCTTCCGCCCTTGCGAGAACGCCGCGAAGATATTCCTCTTCTCGCAGATCACTTTGTGCAAAACCTGAACCGTCTGCATCAGAAAGATATCAACGGCGTCTCCCCTCCCGCCCTGAAAATATTAATGAATCATGATTATCCGGGCAATATCCGGGAGCTTGAAAACATCATTGAGCATGCCTTCGTTTTATGCGGAAGCGGAATTATAAAGCCGGAGTTTTTGCCCGAGTATCTTCAGAAAGGCAATTCAATCCCGGCTATTGAGATTGCCAGTACCATGGATGAAATGGAATCTCTTTTTATCCTTGCCGCCCTGAAAAGAAATAACTGGTCGCGCAAAGATACTGCACGTGAAATCGGTGTAAATCCCTCTACCCTCTACAGAAAAATCAAAAAACTCGGCCTGAAAATCCCCTCACATAAAGAAGAGTAGCAAGCCAGTATTGCGGCTTGCGATATTGCACGATGTGAAGCCTGCGCCTTGCAATATCGCACGATTGCGCCCATATCATTTCTAATATGACTTAAAGTCTCTGCATCTATAATTTATATCAGAGCAGCACGTTACGCCATATTTTCAAGAACCGCATAATTTTTGGCATGATTTATGATCTACTAATAAATCGGAATTAAAAAGAAACTAAGGAGGTTTAATTATGGATACTCTTGAAAGCAGAAAACCGACTCTGGGAAGCGGGATCTATCATCCGGGCGCACGTCCGATGCAGGTTTTTCTGGATGATGAAGGATGCATGTGGCTCTGTGACAAGGGCGTTGATGTCAGCAAAGGATTTGAACAGCAGGGTTGCTGGAAATGTAAGGATCTTGCTTTCACGAGAAATGATTAAGCGACTCTATCCCCGCAGGATAGCCATGTGTGTATAGGTCTCTAATGGCTTGGCATGGGACCCCTGAACAGCCGTCATTTAAAATGGCGGCTGTTCTACAAAACAAACTTTTATTGCGGCTGATTCAATATTATATAATTTTGAGATATAATTCATATAAGGTGAGTATGGAACGCAATTTTCCGGAAGGATGGTTTCATGAAGGTAAAGATAAAACAGATTGATGGCATCGCATTGGCAGGTGCGGGTGATACGAATCACTGGGTAGATATGGACGGTCCCGTGGAATTCGGCGGTCATTCGGCCGGATCACGTCCTATGGAGCTTTTTCTGATGTCAGTTGGGGGCTGTACCGCTATGGATGTCATTTCCATTCTCCTTAAAAAGCGCGTTACACTCGATGATTTTCAAATGGAGATCGATGCCGACAGATCGGAGAAGCATCCCAAAGTATTCACCGCAATCAGGCTGCATTTCATCTTCATAGGAAAAGGCATTCGTCCCAAAGATGTCGAACGGGCCATAGAACTGAGCACCGAAAAATACTGTCCAGCGAATGCCATGCTCAGAAAAAGCGTTCCGATTTCCGCCGATTACGAGATCATTGAAAAAACACAGGATTGATTTTATGCCCAAGTCCGAGCCTTTTGATAAATATTCCAGCGAATATGATTCCTGGTTTGAGGAGAACCGTATGGCATACGAGTCCGAGCTAAAGGCTGTAAAGCATTTTCTGCCTGAAAGCGGTGATGGGATCGAGATTGGAGTGGGTACCGGGCGGTTTGCGGGTCCCCTTGGTATAAAGCATGGGCTCGAGCCTTCCGCAAATATGCGTGCCATTGCAAAAGAGCGTGGAATTGATGTGGTTGATGGTATTGCTGAAAAACTGCCCTTTGATGATAATCAATTTGATTATGTTTTGATGGTTACCGTGGTATGCTTTCTCGATGATGTCCGCGCGGCCTTCACCGAGGCCAATCGCATTTTAAAAAATGGGGGAGTTATAATAATAGCATTGATTGACAGGGAGAGCCCCCTGGGGCAAATGTATGAGAAGCATAAAAGCAAAAACGAATTTTATAAGCATGCAAGCTTCTATTCTGCTGAAGAAATTAAAAACCTTCTGACCGAAAGCGGTTTTAAGAATCCGCAGTTTATACAAACCATCTTTAACAATCCTTCTGAAATCAGCAAGCTCGAAGATATGAAACCGGGATATGGAACGGGCGGCTTTGTAGTCGTGAGGACAATCAAATAATCAGAATGGTGATTGGCACCCCGGAATTATGATACCGGCTGTTTTTCCTGCTCTGGTTGGATTTTTTTCTTTTTGTAGCGGCTGTACTTTTGCAAAATAGTAAATAAAGTCCTGATCAAATCCACATTGTGGAAAGGCTTCTTGAAATAGCCGTCAGCGCCAATCGCCATAAGCTTATCAGGCGAAAATTTTCCGCTATGACCGGTTATTAATATTATTGGTAAATTTGAATATTCGGCCTTTACTTTCTTCAAAACATCAATTCCTGTTGCACCGGGCAGAAGAATATCAGAAACTACGGCGTGAACACTTTTATCATATTCTTCCAGAAATTTAAACGCGCCTTCGGCACAAGTAAAGGGGTACACTATATGTCTTTCAAGCTCAAACACATCGGTCAGGATTTCGAGAATAGAAGGTTCGTCATCAATCACCACGATTTTTCGGCGCCCGTTCAGTTCGGCGGTTTTAATCCGCTCAAGAAATATCTCGCGGTCGAATGGATAAAGTAAAATATCATAGACTCCCCTTCTAACCAGCGACATCATTTTCTCAGGCTCGCAATCATTACAGGTAGCCAGAACCGGCAGCCAGTTGTAACGCTGCCTGTTTTGAATGAAACCGAGGATATCGACCTCCGAATCATGCAGCAGCTCAGCATCCGCAATGACCATATCGATCTGAATATCTTCCTCAAGTCCCAGGATAAGTTTTCGCGGCGAATCCACTCCAATAATTTCATTCTTATCGGATTCTAAAATGCATTTAAGATCTTTCAAAATCTCCAGCTTGCCCATTAATGCAATAATCTTCATAATCGGATATCCATTTTCACAAGTTATGTGCCGATCTTTTCAGGATAACATGCCCCATATTTAACTGCCGTTGCATTGCCCCGGTTAAAAATCACAAATCCGCACTTTGCCCTCTAAATTCCCTATTATATTTTTCGACAAATCACCATGATGCCTTAGAATATTATGCTGGGAAAATTAATATTTCAATATATATCAAGTAAAAAACGGCGCACCCGGAAGGTACGCCGTTCATAAGCTTGATAGAAGATATCAGGCATCTGATCTTTCGAATTCGTTCCATCCCCGGTCGGATGAAGCGGTGATCCCCTTGAGACGAAGGTCGAAGTCTTCGGGATTGGTCGCCTGCGACATCGCTTCCTCGTAAGAAATTACGCCCTGACGATAGAGCTTCATAATTGACTGATCGAACGACTGCATACCATACTGAATACCGCCCGACTCTACCAGGTCCATAATATCCATGGTTTTCTCGGGATTAATCAGGCATTCGCGAATCGATGCGGTACCAATCATCACCTCAACCGCCGGAACTCGTCCCGCTCTGTCGGAGCGTCCCAGAAGTCTCTGGCAGATAATCGCCTTCAACGTTCCCGCCAGAAGCAGCCGCACCTGTTGATGCTGGTGCGGAGGGAAGAACGATATAATTCGTGAAATAGTTTCGACCGTGTTCATTGTATGTAATGTGGTCAGCACGAAGTGTCCCGTATCAGCCGCGGAAAGTGCGGTAGACATAGTATCTGAGTCACGAATCTCACCGATCAGAATCGTATCTGGATCCTGACGGAAGGCATGACGCAGAGCCGATCCGAAAGATGGAGTATCGCCTCCCACCTCACGCTGCGAGATAATACACTCCTTGTCGCGGTAAATATACTCGATCGGATCCTCGACTGTCAGAACATTATCTTTCCTCGCGGAATTGATATGCTCGATCATCGAGGCCAGTGTGGTCGACTTGCCCGAACCGGTTGTACCGGTTACGATCACCAGTCCGCGCCGATTCTCGGCGATCTTCTGCACGATAGGCGGAAGATTGAGCTCATCGAATGTCGGTACCGTCGTATTGACCGCACGCAGTGCGATACCGATCGTACCTCTCTGCCTGAACAGATTGATCCTGAATCGTCCCAGCTTGGCGACCGACAGGGCCAGGTCCATTTCATTTCTTGCCAGAAATCTTTTCTGCTGTTCGGGTTTCAAAATCTGATTGAGGATATCGTTCATATCCTCTTTACTGAGCGCAGGTGTATTTATGTGAGTCAGCACACCATCGACCCTCATTGTGGGACGAATCCCTACTCTGAGATGTAAATCGGAGGCGCCCTTGGATAACATCTCCACCAGCATCTGGCGCAGATTCATACACACCCTCCTTGATGTAGATTCGTATTTCTTTTCTTAAGCTACAGGCTCAACAAGGAAAAGTGTCTGTCCGAATTCGACCGGCTGCGCGTTTTCCACCAAGAGTTTGACAACACGTCCCGAAACATCCGACTCGATTTCATTCATCAGTTTCATGGCCTCGACAATACAGACCACAGCTCCTTTTTGAATTGTGTCGCCGACTTTCACGTAAGGCGGAGCATTCGGCTCCGGCGAAGCGTAAAAGGTCCCCACCATGGGTGACTTAATCGGTACGTATTTATCATCGGCAGATTCAGCCGTCTCTGCAACCTCCGGCGCCGATTCTTTTTGCTTCGGAACCGCCTGAGGCGTGGGAGGGGGTGTGCTTTCGGGTTTTGGAGGCGAATATGGCACAACGACTTCCGTCAATGCGCCCTCGGATGAATGGCCATTTCGCGAGCCGGGAGCATAACGCTTGGTAATCTTGACCCTGCGCCCCCAGCTGGAAACCTCGAGCTGGGCGATATCGGATTCCTCAACCAGCTTGACCAGCTTTCTAATCATTGATTCCAACATGAGAACCACTCACCACCTTTATAATTCAATTAACATTTTTTCAGCTTTGTTCAAAATGACACAACTGTTCTTTTTCAGAACAACGTCATCCTCGATTCTGACTCCGCCCCAGCCGGAAATATAAATGCCGGGTTCTATCGTTACAACCATATTCGGTTTCAGTTCTACCTCGGATAGGGGCGAAACCGGCGGGGCGTCATGAACCACAGTTCCCAGCCCGTGACCCAGCCCATGGCCGAAATTCTTTCCATATCCGGCCTTCTCTATAATCTTTCTAACTTTTTTGTCAAGCTCTTTTCCCGTAATTCCCGCTTTTGCGTAACGGCATCCTGCCTTCTGAGCCTTCAAAACCAGATTATATATCTTTTTCTGCTTCTGGGTGGCTTTGCCCACAACTATCGTGCGGGTCATATCGGAATGATAACCTTTGTATTTGGCGCCGAAATCCATAGTAATGTAATCGCCCTTCTGAACTTTGCGGTCGGAGGCCACGCCATGAGGCAGTGCCGATCTGGGGCCTGATGCCACAATCGTATCGAAGGCTGGCTTCTCCGAGCCCAGAATCTTCATCTGATATTCCAGCTCTGCCGCAATCTCATCCTCGCGCAGACCCGGTTCGATATAACCCAATATCCGGTCAAAGGCTTTGTCCGAAATCTTAACAGCTTCACGAATCAGCTTAATCTCAGCCTGAGTCTTTATGATCGAAAGAGTGCCCACAATATTTTTTGTTGGCACAAATATGGCTTCCGGAAGCAGCTCTTTTAGCTGCTCAAGCATGGCATGGGTTATATATTCCGATTGGAAGCCTATTGTGATATTCTTCTTTTGCAGAGGTTTGAAGCTGGGAAAATCCATCATCGGATCACGCTGGCCGATCTCAATTTTTGCGCCCTTAACCTCTTTCTTGACCTGATCCTTGTAACGGAAATCGGTGAAAAAGTATGTCTGTGTCGGAAATACCAGAAGCTTAGCTGAGGATCCCGAGTAACCGGTCAGGTAACGTATATTGGTAACATCAGTAACAAGCAGACAGTCCAGATTCTCTTTTTTAACCAATTGCTGTAGGCGCTTTAAATTGGATGGCATATTAATTCTCCAGCTCCTTTAAGATTGTTTTTATACGGGTGTTTTCAGGTTGCATAACCAGTATCTCCTCGCAAAGTTCCCTGGCCAGCTTCTTATGTCCTTGTCTTACATAAAGATTAACCATAGTCTCTGTCGCGAACTTGCCCTTGGCCCGCTCACGAACATCCTCGATCTTCTCTTTTTCGGCCTTAACTTTTGCCTCATCGGATTTTGTTTTGAATACAATTTCCCCCAGCTCGTCGGCCTGACCAACCTGCTTCAGATAAGAGCGTGCAAGAGCATGCTCTCCGCTTTCCATGTAGATTTTGCCGATCAATTCCAGCGCCGCCAGATGCTCGGGTATTATCTGTAATGTTTTATGCAGGTAAGCTAAGGCTTTCTCCTTTTCCTTCAGGCTGTAATAAATCCTGCCGAGCATCCAGAAACCTGTAGGATACTCGGGAAAGTCATCAGCATGCCGTTTTAAAATCTCGAGGGCCTTCTGGCGCTCACCTCTGGCAAGGTAAACATCAGCCAGTCGTGCAAATGATTCCGGTAGATAATTCTCCAGAACCGCAATCTCAGAATCCGACTTCCCTTTCGCCAGAGATAATTTTATCACACTCAACCTTCCAAACTCAAAAGTTAAACCTGCGCTTAAACACTGTCAAGTAAAACTTTATCTTCCAGAGAGCTTGCCGATCTTCTTAATCAGTTCAGAGGTCGAGCGTCCGGGCAGAAGCTTCACGCGCTTAACTCTTCCGCCCCATTCCTTTACCTCTTTTGCTCCAACTATTTCTTCAAGCTTGTAATCGGCGCCTTTGACCAGTACATCCGGCTTGAGCTTCTTGATTAATTTCAGCGGAGTTTCCTCGCCAAACGAGACCACATAATCCACCGGCTTCAACGCGGCCAGTAGTTTGCTTCTATCCTTGTAGGGCATTATGGGACGTTTGGGGCCTTTTATCTTCTTCACCGACGCATCCGAATTCATGCCTACAATCAAAACCGTGCCCATGATTTTGCAGTCTTCCAGCAATTTCAGATGACCGTAATGTATCAGATCGAACACACCGTTGGTGAAAACAACACAGCAGCTCCGCCAACTGCGTCTGAGTTCCACCAGCCGCTGTACTCCTATTACTCTACCCATTTATTGTTTCCTTTTAGACGTTTATTTATCTCTTTGATAAGTGACTCTTTTGTGGCCTGGGCGGTACCGATCTCGCCCACCACAATTCCCGCCGCCTGATTGGATATATAGGCTGCCTCGGGAAGATCCGCCCCGGCTGCCATGGCCGAGACAAAAGCGGAGATAACCGTATCGCCGGCCCCGGTAACATCATAAACCTTGCGCGCGGCGGTCGGCAGGAATGTCAGGCTGCCGCTTTTTTCAAAAAGCGCCATGCCCTCCGGGCCGCGTGTTATCAGAAGTGATTCGGCATCCAGAATTTTCAGAAGCCCCCACCCCACTTCCTTTAAATCATCCTCGTTACGTATCCGCTTGCCGTAAGCAAATCCGGCCTCATGATGGTTGGGAGTAATGACAGAAACATGTTCATAGGATTTGAAATTCACATCCTTCGGGTCAACCGCAACGAATACATTTTTCTCCCGACAGAGAGCGATAACCCTTTTCAAAAGCCCTTTGGTAATAACTCCCTTGCCGTAATCGGAGATAATCAAACCCTTTGTCTCACCGATTTTCGACTCGATTTTTTTGAATATCTCTTCTTCTGTTTTCTGATCGATCTCCTCGGTGGTTTCATGGTCGGCACGTACCACCTGCTGGTTGTGTGCAATGATTCGGGTCTTTATAGTGGTCGGGCGGCCGTTATGCATTACGATTCCGTCCGAACGGATGCCGTTATCCCCCAGAAGAATATTGAATGTTTCTGAGCGCAGATCATTGCCGACAACACCGACCAGGTAGGGTTCATCCCCGAGCTTCCTGATATTCACCGCAACATTAGCCGCTCCTCCCAGAAGCAGAGTTTCGTTTCTGACCTCAACCACCGGCACCGGCGCTTCAGGCGAGATTCGATTGACCTCACCCCACATATAGCGGTCCATCATGAGGTCGCCTAAAATAATGATGGAATTGCCCCCCAGATGTGAAAAAATCTCGTCTATCCTCGGCTTCTCAACTATCAACCCAAATTCCTTTTTGCTATTGACTTTGGGCTGAATTGTAATACTTTTAAGCGAAAAGTTCAAGGAGGAAATCTTATGAAACAGCCACAGGGCCAGCCGCAGCAGATCAAAGTAGCGCTTGGAGATGACCTTCCCGACGAGGTATATTCCAATCTGCAGATCATAAATTTTTCACCGGCGGAATTTATTCTGGATTTTGCCAGATTCTCACCGGGCATGAAAAAGGCGAAGGTGCATGCGCGCCTGATCCTGAATCCGACAACAGCCAAGGCGCTTTTGAATAATCTTGAAAACAGTATCAAGAAGTATGAGGGTCAGTTCGGGCAGATCAAAATGTTCGGCAAAGAAGAAAAATC
>WJIM01000040.1 GCA_014730285.1 Candidatus Zixiibacteriota bacterium | reverse complement strand
GCAAAGACCTCGGCCACATCCGGGGCGGAGACGATACTTTTTCGAAGCGCATATCTCGAGTCGTTTCGCAAGGCGGTTATCTGGCGGATTTATCACGAATACGGTTTCGACTTTCGGGATAAGAAAGCAACTATCACCAATCCTCACAGCTTTGAGCCCGACGCTCCTGTGTACGAATACGATAAGCTGGAGAATGAGTTGGTAATCGACACCTCACATCTGGTGGCGCGGCATTTCGACAAGGCATACCAGGCATTAAAGGACTTTAATCCAAAAATGATCTGGTCGCATCCTAATATGCTGGGCCTTCTGGCGGAATACATACACGAAAAAGGGCTCGAACCGCTGGAGATACCCTTAATCGGCACCTATGCGGTAAAATTCGATCCGGCTCTTAAGAATTTGACCTCAAAGGTTATCAAAGGACGGTTTTTTGAATATTATGGCAACCGCGAAAATACTATCGCTGCCTGGGGAGATTCCAACAGAGAGTTTTTCGAGGTCTCCGAGTACTGCCATTTCGAACTGGAGAATGCCATAACTGTTGCGGATTACAAAAGGGGCGATTTGATCACCACCAGCCTGCACAATTACGCCTTTCCGCTGATAAGATATCATTCCGAGGATGTTGTCGAATGGCTGGGAAAGACCGATCCTTCCAAACCCTATCCTGCTATTCGCCTGATCGGGGGACGCGGCAAGGACCTGCTGGTTTCGCAAGAGGGCCTAATTGATATCCCGGTTTTAGGCTTTCTTCAGAAAAATGACTTCGATAAAATCAGCAATTACCAAATCGAACAGATATCTATTCAAAAAATCATATTTCGTGCCGTTGTCAGAAAAAATTTCAACGGCGAAGATGATAAAGACAGGCTTTATCAACTGCTGAAGGAGCTTCTTCCCGATTACTTTGAAATAGAGATCGAATATGTTAAGGACATTCCGGTTACCCCGCAGGGTAAATCGCGGATGGTGATTTCCCCACTTGCAATGGATTATCTAAACACATATACTAAATAAGGGAAATCAAGTATGCTGCTGTCTGTATGATCAATATATTCAAAAAGATTCGTGATTATATCCACCTGTATCGGCCGTTACCCGATTATTACGGCTCGCAGTTCAAGAGAATTTATGCCTTTCTGAAAGAAAGCCGTCATTGGGACCGACAGCGGATTGCAGAATACAAGCTGGAGAGGCTGAAAGAACTGGTACGGCACGCCCAGGCCAATGTCCCCTTTTATCGAGAATTATACGGGAAACACGGTATCAATGCCGAGAATATCAAAACATTCGAGGATTTTTCACAGCTGCCGGTGCTGACCAAAAAGGCGCTTCAAAATAATTTCGAGGCGCTCAAAGCCGACAATATTAAAAAATTCGATCCAATTCCCGGATCAACCTCGGCAACCTCGGCAGGCGCAACCAAATTCCTTCGCAGTGCATACCTGGAGGCGTATCGCAAGGCTGTGGTCTGGCGCTTCTTTAATGAGTATGGCTATCATTTCCGCGAAAAGAGGGTGAATATAACCAATCCGATTAATTTCGATCCTAATGCTCCAGTCTTTGAATATGATAAACTCGAAAACGAATTAATTATAGATACTGCCCATCTCATGGCACTGCGTTTCGAAAAAGCGTATGATGCAATCCTCTCCTTCAAGCCCAGGCTGGTATGGGCGCATGCCAACATGCTGGGACCGCTGGCGGAATATGCTCTGCGCAATGATCTTCCTCCTGTTGAGTCCGAATTGGTGGCGACTTTTGCGATCAAATTCGAACCGCATGTGCGCCGGATGGTTGAGAAGGTCTTTAAAGGGAGGTATTTCGAATATTACGGCAATCGCGAAAATACTATCGCCGCCTGGGGTGACAATAGCGAAAAATTCTTCGAGGTATCCGAATACTGCCATCTCGAATTAGATACCAGAGCTTCCTGCGGCAGGGAAAACGAAGGCGATTTGATCACGACCAGCCTGCATAACTATGCCTTTCCATTGATAAGATATCATTCCGAGGATTACGCAAAATGGCTGGGGTACACCGATGACGATAAGCCTTACCCCGCCCTGAAACTGATCGGCGGACGCGGCAAGGATTTGATTTTAACCCCCGAAGGATTAATAGAACCATATATTTTTGTGCATGCCAAACAACAGGGCTTCGATAAAATGCAGACATACCAGGTCGAACAGCTTGCAATCGACCGGCTTCTCTTTCGCATTGTGCCGAAGCCGGAATATGATCCCGATAAAGATGAAGATGCCATGATAAAGCTTATCAAAGAGGCATTGCCAGGAGAGTTCGATATCGAAATTAAATATGTCGATGCTATCCCTCCCACACCTCAGGGAAAATTCCGCCTGGCAATCTCGCCTCTGGCTCTTGACTACATCAATCAATACGAAACCTGATCCCGCTTATACTTTATAAAAACAATAGACATGCAATTCCTTTTTTGGTTGTCTTACCCCGGGAAAGAATATATATTATTATCTAACTTGGAAATGACACCTGTAATTTCGCCTCTGGTGGAAAATCAGTGAACAGCAGCAATAATTAGAAAATTTGAACAAATCTGCATAATTGCTGTATTTCTTTAAGATGGGAATGAAATAACACAAATACTAAAATACAGGAGTGAGAGAATGCTAAAACGCGCGTTTAATTTGTTGATACTGACATTTTTCGTGTTAAGCGGAAGCGTTCTGCTTTTTGCGCAGTCATCCGAGACTCCGCAGACTCAGATGTCATTCAGTCTGAGCGAGGCGATCCCGCTTGATCCCGATGTCACCATGGGGAAACTCGATAATGGAGTAATCTACTACATCAAAACCAACCAGAAGCCCGAGGACCGTGCGGAATTACGTCTTGCGATCAACGCCGGTTCGGTCCTGGAAACCGATGCTCAACGAGGCCTGGCACATTTTACCGAGCATATGGCCTTTAACGGTTCGAAGAATTTCGAGAAGCAGGAACTGGTGGACTATCTGGAATCGATTGGGATGCGTTTTGGTCCCGACCTTAATGCCTATACCAGCTTCGATGAGACCGTTTATATGCTGCAGGTGCCGACCGACAGCACTGAGCTGGTCGAGACAGCCTTCCAGATCCTTGAGGACTGGGCGCATCAGTTAAGCCTCGAAGCCGAGGAGATCGACAAGGAGCGCGGCGTGATTGTCGAGGAATGGCGCGGGGGACGCGGCGCCGAGGCGCGTATGATGGACGAGCAGTTTCCGATTCTTTTAAAAGGCTCTAAATATTCCGAAAGACTTCCCATCGGCAAGATGGAGGTTGTCGAAAATTTCGAATATGAAGTTTTGAGAGATTTCTATTACGACTGGTACCGTCCCGACAATATTGCGGTGGTAGCGGTCGGCGATTTCGATCCGGAGTGGATCGAGGGATTGATTAAAAAGCATTTTGCTCAAATCCCCATGCCAGAGGACCCGCCGGTGAGAGAGGAATTCGAGGTTCCGGATCACGAGGAGACCCTGTTTGCGATAGCCTCCGATCCCGAGGCTGCGATGTCGAGGGTGGCGATCTATTACAAACATCCTCTGAAGAAAATCGAAACGGTAGAGGATTACCGCAAGAAAATTTTGGCCGATCTCTACAACGGCATGCTGAATCAGCGCCTGATGGAGCTTACCAAAAAGGCCGACCCGCCTTTTATTGCCGGTTTTTCAGCAGAGGGAAGATTTTTGAGGACCAAGAATGTTTACTTTCTGGTTGCCATGGTCATGGAAGGCGGAATCGAGAAGGGGCTGGAAGCGATCTTGACCGAGGCCAAACGTGTCAAGCAACACGGTTTCACTGAAAGCGAACTGGAACGGCAAAAGAAGGAAACGCTGCGTGCCATGGAAAAGCAGTTTAATGAGCGTGACAAAACCGAATCACGTAGATTCGCAATGCAGTTTGTCAGCAATTATCTCAATGACAATAAAGTTCCGGGAATTGAATGGGAATACGAGCTTTACCAGCAGGTTGTGCCGGATATCACTTTGGATGAGATCAACGAGCTGGCCGACAAATGGATTCGTGATGAAAGCCGTGTGATCATGGTCAACTCGCCGGAGAAGGAAGGGCTTGAAATCCCCACGGAGGAAGATCTTCTGGCTGTCTTCGAAAAGGTTGAGGCCAGTGATATCATGGCATACTACGATGAGGTTTCGGATAAGCCGCTGGTCGAAAATCCGCCCCAGGGCTCCGAAGTTGTCACCGAAGAGTATATCGAGGAGATCGATACATATCACTGGACCCTTGCCAATGGTGTCGAGGTTGTCCTGAAGCCTACGGACTTCAAAAATGACGAGGTGCGTTTCAACGCCTTTAGTCCGGGTGGGACCTCG
>WJIM01000333.1 GCA_014730285.1 Candidatus Zixiibacteriota bacterium | reverse complement strand
TCATATCATGATGCGCGATTTCGGACGCGAATTCGCAGCTAAGCGCCTTTTCGATATCGCCGAGGAGATGGATGCCAAGGAGAATATTCCCGATGAGGTCATCGAGGAGGCCAAGGAGCTTGGCTTTTTCGGGCTTCTGGCACCCGAGGAATATGGCGGCGAGGGCATCGACACCTTAAGCTATGCTCTCATTATCGAGGAGCTCTCCAAGGCCTGCGCTGGATTCGCAATCATGATCAGCGTGCATAATTCGCTGGTCATGAAGGCAATTGAATTCTTTGGAACCGATGAACAGAAGAAGGAATACCTTCCCAAGCTTGCCTCGGGCGAGATCATTGGCGCTTACTGCCTCTCCGAACCGAACTCGGGTACCGATGCCGGGAGCCTGAAATGCCAGGCTATTCCCGAGGGCGACAATTATGTTTTCAACGGCACCAAGAGCTGGGTAACCTCTGCGGGACGGGCCGGACTCTTTGTGGTCTTTACCCTTACCGATCCTGACAAAGGCCCCAAGGGCATTTCCGCGATAATAGTACCCGCCGGAACCGAGGGTATGTCATTGGGCGCGCCGGAGAAAAAGATGGGACTCAAGTGCTCCGATACCCGTGAGGTCTCATTCATCGATGCCAAAGTACCCAAGTCCAATCTGATTGGCGAGGAGAACCATGGTTTCAAGGTGGCGCTTTCGCTTCTGGATAACGGACGAATCGGAGTCGGCGCTCAGGCTTTGGGAATTGCCGAGGCGGCCTTTCGTGAAGCCTTCAGCTATTCCAAAGAAAGAAAGCAGTTCGGACGAGCGATCTCGGAGTTCCAGGCTATACAGTTCAAGCTGGCGGACATGGCTACCCAGATCGATGCCGCCAAACTTATGGTCTACCGTGCCGCGTTACTAAACGATGCTGAGGGCCTGCATAGCAGGGAAATCTCCATGGCCAAGCTTTTCTCCACCGAGATGTCCAACTATGTCGTTGATGAAGCGGTGCAGATTCATGGCGGCTACGGCTATGTCAAGGAATATGCTGTCGAGCGCTATTTCCGTGACGCCCGAGTTACCGAGATTTACGAGGGTACCTCTGAAGCTCAAAGAATCGTGATTTCGCGTAGTCTATTGAAAGGCTGATTATGGATTTTGACATTAAGTATAAAGACTTCAGGATGGAGATCCGGGAATATATCGAGGAGAAAATCGCTCCGCTTGCACCCGAAGTCGACAGGGAGCAATTCTACTCGAAGGATATCCATCAGATAATCAACGATAAGGGCTGGTGGGGATCGATTGTCCCGAAAGAGTATGGTGGACTGGGTCTATCCACAGTCGAGTATGCTATTCTCGTTGAGGAGATCTCCCGCGTCTGCGGTTCGACCGGCCTGACCTTTGCCGCGCATAATTCTCTGGGAACATTTCCGATCTATGCCTTTGGTAACGAAGAGCAGCGCAAGAAGTATCTTCCCGACGGCGCTAAGGGCAGCCTGATAGCATTCGGCCTGACCGAACCGGAGGCCGGATCGGATGCCGGCGGTACCAAAAGCCGCGCAGAGAAGGACAATGGCAGCTATATCCTGAATGGCACCAAGTGCTGGATTACCTCCGCCGAGGTTTGCGATTATGCCATCGTAACTGCCCGCACCAGCGATGAGGGCGGGGTCAAGGGTATATCATCTTTTGTTCTCGAGAAAGGCTGGGAGGGTTTCTCGGTCGGCAAGGAAGAGAATAAATGCGGATGCCGCGGATCGAACACCGCCTACCTGCATTTTGATGATCTAAAGATCGACCAATCCCAGCGGCTGGGCGATGAGGGCGTCGGCTTTAAGCAGTTCATGATTACCCTCGACGGCGGAAGGATCTCCATCGGCGCTATGGCATTGGGTCTGGCCCAGGCGGCTATGGAGCTGGCCCTGCGATATGCGGACAGCCATCCGGGCGAAGACGGCAAACCGTTAAACCGCAGCCAGGCAATTCAGTTCAAGCTGGCCGATATGGGCGTGCAGGTCGAGGCTGCGCGTCTCTTGATCTACAAGACCGCCTGGATGAAAGATAACGAGATTCCATATACGAAGTATTCGGCAATGTGCAAGCTTTATGCTTCCGAGGTTGCCAATTACTGTACCGCAACGGCGATACAGATTCTCGGTTTTGATGGTATCTCCGAGGATTATCCCGCCTCTCGCTATTTCCGTGATATGAAATTGTGTGAGATAGGCGAGGGGACATCAGAGGTGCAGAGAATTGTAATAGCTCGGGAGCTTTTAAAAGATCTGCAAAAATAAGGAGACTGCCTATGGATAAAGTAGACAAAATTTGGATGAATGGCGAGCTGGTAAACTGGGATGATGCCACGATTCATGTGCTCTCCCACGGCCTTCATTACGGCTCGGTTGTTTTCGAGGGCGCCCGCTGCTATAAAACCGATAAGGGCGCGGCGATTTTCCGCCTACAGGAACATACCGACAGGCTTTTTAACTCCGCCAAAATCTGCCGTATGGAGATACCGTTCACTCCGGAGCAGATCAATGATGCGATTATCGAGCTGATTAAGATCAATAAGCTCGAGGAATGTTATATCAGGCCGATTGCCTACCGCGGTTATCATTCTCTTGGTGTATTTCCGGGCGATTGTCCTATCGATGTCGCCATTGCGGTCTGGAAATGGGGCAAGTACCTGGGAGCCGAAGCGCTCGAAAAAGGCGTCGAGGTCTGCGTGTCCTCATGGAACCGTCCCGCTCCCAACACGCTTCCGGCTATGGCCAAGTCCGGCGCCAATTATCTGGGCGGACAGCTTATCAAGATGGAGGCTATTGCGCATGGCTATGTCGAGGGCATCGGGCTGGATGTCGAGGGCTTCGTTTCCGAGGGCTCGGGCGAGAACATCTTTATCGTTCGAAACGGCACCCTGATTACTCCGCCTTTCTGTGCCTCGATTCTGGCGGGTATCACGCGCCGCACGGTGATTCGTCTGGCTGAGGAGATGTCGATTCCGGTCAAGGAGGAGAATATTCCGCGCGAGGCGCTTTATCTTGCCGATGAGGTCTTCTTCACCGGCTCTGCGGCTGAGATTACTCCGATTGCCAAGATTGACGGTATCAAGATCGGTCCCGGTGAACGAGGCCCGATTGCCGAGAAGCTTCAGGATGCTTTCTTCGATGTTGTTGTCAAGGGTAACGATCCTCATGGATGGCTGACCTTTGTACACAAAGAAGCGGGAGTGACAGCGTAGCTTATGAAGATTGCATTGGGTGCGGATCATAAGGGCTATCCGCTGAAGGAACAGATCAAGCGTTTTCTGATCGAGCGGCATGACGAGGTATTAGATTTTGGCACCGACTCCGAAGAGTCCTGCGACTTTCCGGATTTCGGATTGAAGGTCGCTCATGCTGTGGCTGACGGTCAGGCCGACTATGGTATCAATATCTGCTGGACCGGCAATGGTATGATTATGGCCGCCAATAAGGTCAAGGGCGTGCGCGCCGGTTTATGCATGAATGCCGAGATGGCTGAGCTGACACGTTTGCATAACGATGCCAACGTTCTGTCACTGGCCTCGAAGTATGTCCCTGATGTTGATGCGCTCGAGATAGTGGAGACCTTCCTGACGACCGATTTCGAAGGCGGCCGCCACATCCAGCGCCTGAAGAAGATCACAGCCGAAGAATAGAATATATTATACTGTAGGTCAAATCTTTTTAAGATTTGACACTCCGTCAAATGTCGCAGACATTTGACCTACAACAGATATCAACGGCAGGCTAATTTTGGCCTGCCATTTTTTTGCATTCGTGCGCGGCGTATGTCCTCGTGCTCCGCGACAATTTTTTGGTAGGGCATGATCCCTGTGATCATGCCTATTTTTTTCCAGGGTGCCGCCGACAAATTTATTTGTCGGCGATGGCAGGTTCGCAGGGAACCTGCCCTACTATTTCTGTATCCCACCTGAAAGGTGGATTTAATTCGGCATGCCTGCTATATCCCGATCAAGGATATATGGTATGTATTGCTGTCTCTTACGTCCTGAATCGCAAATCAATATCGCAGGTGGATCGATAGCTTCGCCCCACCTGTTAGGTGGGCTACAAAATCAAGCATTCTCAAAGACTGCCGAAGTCCTCTGCTGGAAGAGATGGATCAGCTTGATCAGGTCCTCGCGGTGTTTGGTGACTGCGAAGCCGGAGGAGAGTTTCCGGTTGTCTTTGTACCAGACGATTTTCAGGATCGGTACATGCATCGTCCAGCGTCCCGAATGCCAGTGGCCGATTTTAAATGAGCGCATCAACTCGAAGGGGATATGAATCGGATGACGTGTTAAGTATCGGTGAAAATAAATGCCGGTCTCGTCGAACCAGAACTTGCCGTTGCCGCGCGCAAACATCTTGTCCTTTTTATAGCGCTTCCACCAGACCTCATCGATCTCGGTGCCGACATAAGCGCCCTCATATTTTCGATTCAAATTCCACATAAACGGCTCCATATATATTTTCGACATTGAAGCAGTCTACCTGAAGAAAGATTCGGGTTTGTTTTAACTGTATCCTACCAACGGGTGGGTTTAATTCGGCATGCCTGCTATATCCCGATCAACGATATACGGTATGTATTGCAGTCTCTTACGTTCTGAATTACAAATCAATATCGCAGGTGGATCAATAGCTTCGCCCCACCTGTTAGGTGGGCTGCAAAAGTACCCGCAAAACAGCAACATTACAGGATGCCCGCTTAAAATCGTTATTCACCGGCGGCGGGCTCAACCATAATCTCATAATTTTTATTTCTGATATCATCTTCATAAAAATGAAAGAGGTAGTTTCCCGGCTCGTCAATCGTGTACGAAAAGCTCCTGTTGATGCGGGAGTTATACTCAGTACAGGATTTGCCCCTCTGATAAACCATAGGGGTGACGAAAATTTCTCCGTCGATCTCCTCGATATCATAGCGCGCAAACCTGTAGCAGGGAAAACCCGCATCGAGTGTCAGACGGAAAAACATCTCCTCCCCGGCAACTCTGTCCGCCGGCAATACGACCGAATATGTCATTACCTTTTGAAGAATCAAATCATCATCGCCGGTATCGACAATTTTGGTTTCGTTGCAGGTCAACGTAAATGCAAAGACCGTGCTTAAAAATAGAGCGAATATAATTGCTTTCTTCATATCAAAATCCAATTTTATGAGGCCGTTTTACTATATATTAGTCTCCACTATATTAACTCCTATTCTATAAAAATGTTTGAAAAATAGTAAGGATTTTTTGCGGAGATTCTCTTAAAAAAAAGCCGTTGCCGCAGTCTATTGTGACTTCCTGATTGCAACCATATTGCTCCCGCGAAATGGTATAGGATCGGAGAAATGATAATCCTCGAAGCGCTGTTTGATTTCATCCAGAGCCCATTTACGCACATAGAACATATGCTTGCCGCCCTCTTCCCAAACCGAGGATATTAAAAAGACGCCGTTTTCCTTAAGACATCTTTTGACATTCTCCATAGCATAATCCAGCTTCTCGTCGTTGACAATATGTTCCAGCACCTCGATCATTATAATCAGATCGTAACTGCCCTCATGTTTTTCAGAAGTAATGTCTTTCTTTATGAATTCAAAATCAGGAAATCTTTCTCTGTGTTTTTCAAAATAATGGTCGGTAATATCAAGTCCGGTATATGTCTTCACGCCCTGTCTTTGCAGGATATCTGCATAGAATCCGGTGCCACAGCCGATATCGAGAACGCTGGCTTTTTCGAATCCGATATTCAATCCATTGCAGACATCGCAGAAGATTTTTTCATCTCGAGCATATTCCTCGATATTTTCGCGGTCCGATTTGCCCTCGTCACCCACTCCCTTAAGAGAGTCGCCGTATTTGGAAAGACGATCCTCCCAGTAGCGGGCGGCATCGTAGTCATCCCCTTTACCGTATTTTCGAGGGCCGATAAATTTCTTGAATATGACCCTGCGGATAAATCCAAACGGGTTCTTTACGAATCTGGCCAATATATCAGACATAAATTATTGCGTTTTATGATTTCAGCTCGCCGCAGACCTTCTCGACCGCCTCCAGAATTTCACCCCGCTTCACGACCTCGTTGAGTTTGTTTATGTCATCGTATAACGGACGGTCTTCATCGAGAAAATCGGAATATTTCCTGATAACCTCGTAGGCCGCGCTGGTGGCAGGCGAAAGTTTTAACGGTTTGCGGAAATCCGCCGCCTGAGCGGCACACAGAAATTCGATTGCAAGTACGCCGTTGGCATTCTCGATTATATCGCGGCACTTGATGGCCGAGGTCATGCCCATCGAAACGAAATCCTCCTGATCGGCAGCGGCCGGGATCGACCCGGTTGCGCCCGGATGCGAGAGAATACGATTCTCGTTTACCAGCGCACCGGCGGTATACTGCGCCAGCATCATACCGGAATACATCCCCGCGCCTTTGGTCAAAAAGGCCGGAAGACCGGATGACAGATGCGGATTTGTCAGACGGTTTATCCTTCTTTCGGACAATACCGAAATTGTGGTAACTGTCATGCCCATGAATTCGGTTGCAAATGCTATCGGCGAGCCCTGGAAATTCGCGCCGGATATCACAGTATCCTCTTCCGGGAAAAAGATCGGATTGTCGGAAACACCGTTCAATTCGGTTTCAATTAGATGTCGCACGAATTCCATCGTGTCCTTGCCGGTGCCCACCGCCTGCGGTGTGCTCCTGAGGGAGTAGGCGTCCTGCACTTTCTTGCCCTTCTGCTCCAGCATCTCGCTTTCATTTGTCAGATTCCGAATGTTTTCCGCACAGGTAATCGCGCCCTTATGTCCGCGTACACGATGCAGACGGTCGTCGTAGCCGGACATATTGGCATTAATTACTTCCAGCACCATAGCCGCGGCGATCTCGGACTGCTTCAGCCAGCGGTCCGCGTCATACCATTGCAAACAGGACATACCGGTAATCACATTCGAGCCGTTAATCGTGGCCAGGCCGTCGCGAGCCTGATAAGTGATTGTTTCGATTCCGGCACGTTTCATGGCTTCCGCACCGGGCAGGCGCTCACCTTCATAAAATGCCTCGCCCTCGCCCATCGGCACCAGCGCCATCTGACCCATAGGGGAGAGGTCGCCCGATGCTCCCAC
>WJIM01000332.1 GCA_014730285.1 Candidatus Zixiibacteriota bacterium | reverse complement strand
GCCGCTTTATAGCCGATAAAGACGCCCGGAAGCTGGGCTTCCTTATGTACCTCGGCTCGGCGTTCACCTAATTGTTTCGGCTCCTCTGTTACCGGCCGATAAAGATCGGATGGGCCGGGAGGAATGTCGGCATAATATTTTTCCACAATTGCAATTGCCTCATCCGGATCCACATCGCCCACTATTACCGCAGTGGCATTATTGGGCTTATAATAAGTATTCCAGTAGTCTCTGAGCTTATGGTGATTATAATTCTGAATATCGGACATATAACCGATCACATGCCAGTGATAGGGATGAGCCGTATAGGCCAGATTCAAGAGCTGTTCCAAAAGCGGTCCAAAGGGAGCGTTGTCGATACGTGTCCGTCGCTCCTCGGCCACGACCTCTTTTTCCGAGGCCAGCTCGGCCGAGTCGATAGCCAGATTGGCCATTCTGGAGGCCTCGAGCTGGGCCGCGATTTCCAGATCCTTCGCGCCCAGGGTTTCATGATAAGCGGTCATATCGAAATGCGTGAAAGCATTCGAGGTGCCGCCTCTGGCCTGAATGATGCGGGCATGCTCCTCGGGGCCGATAGAATCGGTGCCCTTGAACATCATGTGTTCGACCATGTGCGAGATACCTGTAATCCCGGGACGCTCGTTTTTGCTGCCCACATGGTACCATATCTGGTAAGCCACCGAGGGCGTGGAGTGGTCTTCCAGCACGACAATCTTCATTCCATTGTCGAGCTGCGTTTTGGTAATCTTCCATCCCAGTGGATTATCCTGGGCTACAAGATACGAAAATAAAAACAGCAGTCCGATTGCTGCTATGAGGATAGACTTCCTAAGCATTCTTCCTCCAATTCATATTGTATTTGTTTGTCTATTATTTTCGCATATAAATAAATCATGGTAAGCATAATACGCAGACTCATCGGTTCCTCAGCAATAACAAACGGATAAATTAATCAAATGTTTCAGCAGAATCAATAGATTTTAAGTGAGAAGGGCATAATATAATAAAAGCTGGAAATGCCTGAATCTCGGGCGCTTTCGGCAAATACGTCGCCGCCAAACATTAGTGTTTTCATAATGTTTGCAGTATATGAGAAGCCGTTAAAGAAGTCGAACAATTGAAAAGGACGTTTGGGAAAATCAACGATTTCCACTTCATCATCATGGATTTCCGCAAGCTGTCTGGCTTTATCGACCGCATCCCAGAGTCCCCCGATTTCATCAACGAGTTTCAGGTTTTTGGCCTCGTATCCGCTCCAGACCCGTCCCTGAGCAATCGAATCGGTATAATCATAGGTAAATCCACGGCCTTCGGCTACGAGCCGGACAAAATCCTGATACATAAGATCAAGTTGGTGCTTAAGCTTCTCCTCCTGCGCCTCGGAAAATCCGGTATTCCAGGAAAAAAAACCGGCATTTTTGCCGCGTTTGAAATGATATGTGGACAAGCCTATACTTTCCCGCATGCCGGAGAGGTCCAGTTTGCCGTAAACCACCCCGATTGAACCCGTAACCGTGGCAGGCTGGGCATAAATATAATCACCGGCTGAGGCCAGATGATATCCTGCCGAAGCAGCAATGTTGCCCATCGAAATCACCAGCGGTTTTTCCCTGGCAAGGAGTATCAGTTCGCGATGAAGCTCATCCGCTGCCAGACCGTCACCGCCGGAGGTATTCAGCCTGAGCACAACCGCTTTGATATGGCCGCTTTTGCGGGCATATTTGATCGCTCCCGCCAAATCCCGGGAGCCCACAGTCTTGCCGTAAAATGGTATCTCGCCGCTGGAACCGGACATCAGCGTTCCCTCAACCGGAATAACCGCGATATGGGGTGGTATGCCCCATCTTTGACGATACGGCTTCCGCGCACAATACTCGGCAAAGCTGATCGAATTAGATGTACCGAATACTGATTCCTGCCAGTCCGAAATCTGATCCTGGTAGAGCATCGTATCGACCAAACCGGCCGCAAGCGCCTCCTCGGAAACATGTGGGGCATTATCGATCAGGGTAAGCATGCGGTCTCTGGAAAATCCTCTATCCTGAGCAAGATCGTTTACATATTGATCGTAGATATCATCCAGAAGCTTGTTTACAGCCTCGCTGTGATACTGTGATATAGAGTCTCGAGTGAGAATATCCGCGGCAGATTTGTATTTTCCAGCCCCGTAAACCTCGGCCTCGATTTGCAGTTTATCGAGTGTGCCCTTGTAATAGGTCACCTCCCCCAAAAGACCGGTGATTACAAGATCGTCAACCCGGCTCATGGCAATATTGTTTCCGCTGGAAGCAAGATAGTAACTGCCGTTGCCGGACAGCTGCCCCAGGTAAAAAATTACCGGCTTGCCCTTTTTCCTGAATTTGTGAAAGAGATTTCGCAGTTCCTTGATCTGAGCCCATCCCAAACGCGGGCTTTTCAGCTTCACATATACCCCGGAGATGATTTCATCGTCCAGAGCCCGGTTGAGATTTTCCACAAGGTCAAGAAAAGTGGTTCTGTCGGGGGCGAGAAAGAAATCCTTGTCATCAGTTTCCGGATATTGGCCCGAAAGAGTCAGATTCAAAAACTTTTTTTTTACCGGGAAAACCCAGCCCTGGGGACGATAGCTGTAACCGGAATACAAAAGCCCGGAACGATATTTACCGTCCTCGGAAACATTATGATAGGTGCCGATTTGATTGTATCCGAAGCTGAGATTGATGCCCAGGCCGAAATTACCGTGCTCATCAACCGAACCCAGAATACCGATGCCTTCCTTGATTTTCAGGTTCAAAAATCCGCGAAACTCGCCGTCTGAGAAAGCCTCGTTCTCCGCCCAGAGCCAGTCTGCGGAAACTGTCAGGCGCTCCTTAAGCGGCCTGAAACCGACAGAGAACTTGTATTCGATTTCGGTGTCTCCGCCGCCAAATTCCATCCGTTTCAGATTTTCGATAACGAATCCAAAAGACAGGTCGCGGCGGTAGCGCCAGAGAAATCCCAGGTCAAGAAAATGGTCGTTGTGATAAGGATTGCCGTCATCGGTTTTCATAAATGTATAAGTTGCACCGGCATAAAATCCGCGCGTAATATGGCCGGAGAGCGCAATTGTGTAGGCGTTGATAGCATCATCCACCGAAAGTTTGTAATTCTGATAGGCAAGACCCAATCCCTTACGTGAGAAAAGAATCGAATTATCTCCGGCAAATGTATCCGAGTTGAAGGAATGAAGATACATCAACTCCATCGAGGGATTTACACTAAGTGCGGCCGGATTCTGAAAGATCGAAAGAGTACCGAAGGTCGAGGCTCCGGAATATTCCGGCAGGGGATAATAGGGATACGGATATCTTTCGGAGATAAGATATGCGGGCAGAATCAGAATTATAATAAAAATGGTAAGAGCCTTCTTCACCACAGCCTCCTTATCAATTTAAATATATATAGAGAAGGGGCATTGTATCATCAACAAAAACAAATATACCGAGAACTGCTCAGAAATCCTTGCGCCGCACGGTAACCTTGCCGGTGCCGCGCGTATCCACCACGATTCGCGAATTATGGCGGAATGTGCTGGCTGTCAAGGTGCCCCAATCGATCTCCTCGGTTATCAGTGGCACGCCGGAAATCTCTATCTCGCCATCATCGGGATCGGTGGTGATGTCGAACTCGGCTTCAATATCACGCGGCAGGAGAAGCTGTACATCGGCGGCTTTATTGATAACCTCCAGACGCGAGTCCTCGATCTCCTCGATTTCAACATAGATATCGCTGTTGATTCCCGAGTTGGAAACAAAGGCACGGGCGCCGTTTAAGAGAGACAATTTTTCCAGCGTGATCTTGCCCTCATTGGATATGCATCTCAGTTCATCCCCGGTAAAGCCGTCGATCGAGATAGCGCCGCGCTCATTCTCGAAAGTAGCGATACCGATTCCTGTGCCGGTGTCCAGATTACGGGCGGAAATATTGGCGCCCTCCCCCTCGATCAGCATGGGGCCTTTTATATCGCGCAGTATAATATTGCTGTTGGTGGCCCTGACCGTAAGCCCCAGATCGATGCGCGAAATCCTGATTTCGTCATAATAATCGCCCGCCACATAGGCCTGAGGAAACGGTCCCCGTATGCTCAGATAATATCCCACCACGCTGTCCAGGCTGATCGAAAACTGCCGCGGCAGATAGATCTCGCATTCAATCTGGCCGGAAAGATTGGCGGTTCTGCGCCAGGGAGCGTCACGGGGCGCATCGGCGGATATAATCAGGCTGTTTTCCTTCACCTCATGGTTCAATGATATAAGCGGGGCGAATTCCTCAGCCTGCTCACGCGAGTTGGCATACAGTACCTTGTGATATATGATCTCGATATTCTCATCATCGGTAGAGGAAATCTCCAGACGTCCTCTCAGGGCCGTAGATGATTTGAATACCATCTCCTCTGTCATGGCAAAATCATCGGGCGTCAGAAACAGTCGGATTTCATCGGTTTCATAGCTGTTATCCGAAATTGCGCTGATATCCTCGCCCTGTCCGAACAACGGGGATGATATTGATATCAGAAGGATAAATATGTAGATACAAATCTGTTTCATATATTCAATTTACGATTCTAATATACTATGTTCCAAACCTGTTTGACAATACTATTTTAAAATGCCCATCCTTTCGGAAATTCTCTGCAAAAGAATACTCCCCGCAACCGGAGCGGAAAGCGAGTCCACATTAGCCGAGATCGGAATCCGCACAATCTTATCCAGCTTCCGGGCAACATCATCAGCAAGCCCAAAAGCCTCGTGCCCGATTACCAGCGCTATTCTTGAGGGCATTTCCTTTATTTTGCCGATATCCTCACCTGTGTTGTCGGCCCCCCAAACAGCGATTGAATGTTCGCGCAGGCTGTTGAGCTCTCCCGGAATAGCCTCAACCTGCTTGATTTTGGCCTTGAAAAGATAACCCGAAGAGGCTGAAATCACTTTGGGGGAATATAATTCGGCCGATTCCGAGCCGATTATCAACCCAGCTCCAAATGCCACCGCCGAGCGTATTATTGAACCCAGATTCGAGGGATCGGACATCTTTTGAATAACAACAAGCAGTTCTCCGGCCTCAAATTCAATCGTATCGAATTTTTTCGCATCGGTAACAGCAATCAATCCCTGCGAGCTTTTTTCATTTGCAATCTGATTAAATTGCCGGGTATTTAATTCATAAACCGGTACACCCCTTAATGAATCCAGAAAATCATGGCCGGTTTCACTGAGGAGATTGCGGCAGACAATCAGCATTTTGCAGGCATAATCGGAGGAAAGAAGCTCTTTTATGCATCTCACGCCCTCGACCGGGAATTTGCCCGCTTCCCTGCGTCCTTTTTTCGTGGACAATTTGCGCAGTGATTTTAATTCATTTCGAGTCAAATCCATGTGGGCAAATTATCAAGCCGCACGGGAATGTCAACAATATTGACAAAATCGCTTGCTTTTTGAGCGATCGGAAATAACCTTTCAGCTTAATGAGACGAATGATGTTGACAATTTTGATCTGCGCGGTCCTGACTGCCTCGAGTATCTATGCTCAGGCAGATACGGTATCATTGCTCGGAATTGATATTTTCGACAGCAATATCGGAAAAAAGCATATTTCTGATTTTTCCGGAGGAAAGCCAAAGATCGCTCTGGCTCTCTCGGGCGGCGGGGCGAGGGGAATTGCCCAGATTGGAATTATCAAAGTGCTCGAAAATGAGGGGATCGATTTTGACCTGATTTGCGGGACAAGCATGGGCGGCCTGATCGGAGGATTCTACGCGGCGGGAATTTCGATCGATTCAATTGAGAATATCGCCCGCAATCTCGACTGGGTGGATTTCTTTTCCAACCGTCCCCAACGCTCGACACAATTTATCACACAGAAAGAATCGGGTGAAAACAGCATCATAACTCTCAGATTCAGAGGTACGGAGATTTATATCCCCAGCGGTGTGACCACAGGCCAGAAACTGAATTCATTTCTGACCTATGTTACTTCGAGGCTCGATTATATCTACGATAATTCTTTCGACAGCCTTCCCATTCCGTTAAGAATTTGCGCTGTCGATCTTGTCTCCGGCAATTTGATGGTATTTGACGGTGGAAGCCTGGGTAATGCTTTGCGTGCCACAACATCATTTCCGCTGGCATTCGAGCCGTTCGAGATGGACAGCATGCTTCTGGTCGACGGCGGCCTGTTGCAGCCTATACCGGTAGAGACTGCTCTGGAGGAGAAGTCTGACTTTGTTATTGCGGTCAATACTACCTCGGATATTCTGGCATTCGAGGATATAAACGATCCCCTTGATATAATCAACACCACCACGACTATTATGCAGCTCGAATTGAAGGAAAAAGAGCTCGAGCTGGCTGATATCGAAATCAGGCCGGAGCTTGGAAATATCGAGGCTACTGATTTTACCAGAGTCGATGATCTTATTAAGGCGGGCGAGAAAGCCGCCCTGAAGGCTCTTCCGGAAATCAGAAGAAAGCTCTCCGAGTTGAGGGAAAAGCAGAAGCATGATTCAATTAAAGTCGACAGCCTGAAACTTATGGCAAGCCCGTTTTTGATAGAAACTGAATCATTCATTTCAGAGGACGGTGAAGACGAGTTGATTGTCTCTACCCAGGGCGCCAGAGAGCATCTGACTTCGGCCGCCCAAAGCGGCATTCTGTCGAATGCCGAGATTTATATCACAAACAGCGAAAAACGAATATTGCATATAAGCGCACAACCCACATTCAGGCTGGATAAGCTTACAATAAACGGAACTGATCTATTCACTGACAACTCTCTTTTGCAGGCCGCGGGTCTGGAGTACGACGACTATATCACTTTTACAAATCTGAATAATCTTAGAGAAGCGGCCTTTGAATTCCTGAATTCCGCCGGGTATGACCTGGCATTCGTGGAGATCACCCGGGATGCAAACGCCCCAGGCACCTTGGTAGCGGATGTCAATGAAGGACGAATTTCCGGATTCAGAATAAGCGGCAACAACCGCACCCGAAGCTGGGTAATCAAACGCAATTTCCTCCTTAAGGAAGGTGAGCCGTATTCAATCGCCCGGGCCGACAGCGGACTGGCAAATATATACGGTTCGGGGCTTTTTACCGAGGTCAGGCTGAATCTGGAGCATCAGGAAAACGGCATTCTGGTGCATATCAGGGTAAAGGAGAAGTTCTCCGGCTTTTTGCGGCTGGGACTGCATTACGATGAGTACTACCGCACCGAGACCTTCCTGGATATCGGCAACTCAAATCTTTTCGGTTTCGGACAGGAAGCCTTTTTGAGCGTGCTCTACGGCGAGTTCCGTCAGGATTTTTCGCTCAACTTTCGAGCCGACCGTATCTACGAAACCTGGTATAATTATCTTCTGAAAATTTATCATAACCGGCTGGAACGCGAGATTTACCGGGACAATCAATCGCTGGGTAAACGAGAGGAAAGGCGCAGCGGCTTTGAGTTCACGCTCGGAAATCAGCTCAGCGGACTCGGCAACCTGGGCCTGAGCTTCGGTATATCGAGAATCAGAATCGAGCACACCGATCAACGTGTGAATCACACCGGCATAACTCACCTGGCGCTTTCATCACGGGTCGACACACGAGACCGATCGGTATTTACGACAAGCGGTTCCCGTTTCCATATCAGGCTGGAATTCGCGTTCGATCTTTTATGGGGTGAGGAGAATTATCAGAAGGGCGTTATCGACTGGATAGGCTTTTATCCTGTTACGAACTTCATGCATCTTATCCCTGCCCTGAGCCTTTCGATTTCGGCCAATCCTCTTCCACCTTCGGAAAAATTCTACATGGGCGGTTCACGTACTCTCTACGGTTATCGGGAATTCGAGCTGGAGGGGGATAAGCTTTTTAACGGCAATCTGGGAGTTCGTTTCAAACTCCCCTATCACTTTTATATCTCTTCAAGATTCGACCTGGGAAATGTCTGGGTGAACTGGGATGAGGTCAGAATCGATGATTTGCTCCACGGCTATGGCCTGATGATTTCCTACGATTCCTATCTGGGACCTCTTTCGATCTCATACGGCCGCAATAATTACGGCCACGACCGCTATTATCTGAATCTGGGCTACGACTTCTGATACTAAGCACATCCCATTCTGAGGAAGTCGTTGATCCGGCTGCCGACGGACGAAGAATCTATTTTGATTCGAAAGAGTTTCTTAGGTCACTTTGTCTCTCAGAATGGACATATAAATCTACTGCCCCTGCTCACCCTGTGCACCGCCGTAAAGGCTCTGCAGCCATTGCACCGCACGATTGTCGTCGGGATGAACCTGCAGGTACGCTCTTTGCACGGTGGCAAAGGCATCAGCATCACGTTTGGACAGGGTGAATTTAATCAGCTCCTGAAATACGAACAGGTCTTTGCCCACCGCCTGGAAGTAGGCCCTTAACAAAAGATCGAGATCGGCATAATCTTTCGCATTTATATAATCTGCCGATACCAGATAGAATGGCGTATAGTAGTCGGTGGGATGGCTGCGGGCATAATTTCTGATCAGCCGAACAAGCTCATCATTATTCTGCAGGTTCACATTGCCCTTGATAATATTCTCGAAAAGCCACTGGCTCTGAGGACTTTCCGACAGACCTTCCTCGAGTATGTCCAGAGCCTCGAGTGTATTCTCTGCGCCGTTTTCAGTCTGCTTATCCATATCAAACAGAACTTCCGTTATAAACTGGCGGTAATAGAAATTCTGCGGATGCAGATCGATTAAAGTCCTCATATAATC
>WJIM01000331.1 GCA_014730285.1 Candidatus Zixiibacteriota bacterium | reverse complement strand
TTACTGCTGAAGAAGGGCTTTAATCAGGATGTGTCCAAAACTCTCAATAAGCTGGTGAAGGAAAGGATCAAACCTATCATAGTTGTCGGCTATCCGGATTTCAACGGCAGGAAAAATAACTCGGCGGCGGTTATTTATAATAACAAGCTGATCGGCTCGGTTAATAAATTCATGCTTCCCAACTACGGCGTCTTCGACGAGAAGCGATATTTTACACCCGGCAACGGCACCTTTATATTTGACCTGGGCTTTATGCGT
The DNA here is from genome assembly GCA_014730285.1 of Candidatus Zixiibacteriota bacterium. Taxonomy (GTDB): domain Bacteria; phylum Zixibacteria; class MSB-5A5; order JAABVY01; family JAABVY01; genus JAABVY01. Next base: position 3,854 of record WJIM01000331.1, on the reverse strand, counting down.
TTCGGGGTTAATGTCTGCGAGGATATCTGGGTCTCACCCGGTACTACCGAAATTCTGACCCTGCACGGCGCCAATCTGGTTATCAATGTTTCCGCCTCGCCCTACACGATCCGCAAGGAGAAATTCCGCGAGACCATGATCCAGCGTATCGTTAAACGCTGCCATCTGTTTCTGGCCTACTGCAATATGGTAGGGGGGCAGGATGAGCTGGTCTTTGACGGTTACTCGATGATCTTCAATCCCAAGGGCGATATGCTGGCCTCGGCTAAGACATTCGAGGAGGATATGATCTTCGCCGAGATCGATCCTTTGGAATCGGAGGCCAAACGTTTTACGATCACAGTCCCGAAACAGATCCCTCCGGTAGAGATTAAAAAGCTCAATGATTTCGAAAGCGCCAAAAAGAACAAGCGAATCAAATCGGTCATAAATCCGACTCCGGCACGCGGCGAGCAGATATATAAGGCGCTGGTTCTGGGAACTACCGATTATATCCGCAAGAACGGATTCTCCGACGTTGTCATCGGGCTTTCTGGTGGAATCGATTCAGCAGTAACAGCGGCGCTGGCCTACGACTGCGTGGGGCCGAAGCGTCTGCATCTGGTCTTCATGCCCTCGAAGTATACCCAGGATCAATCGACCAAAGATGCCAAAAAGCTGGCGCAGAATCTTGGGATTCCGCTTCAGGTACTGCCGATTGACGAGACCTTTCAATGCTATAAAAAACAGCTCAAAGAGAGCTTCAAAGGCAAAAAGGAAGACATCACCGAGGAGAATCTTCAGGCACGAATCCGCGGCAATATTATCATGGCGCTTTCCAATAAATTCAAATGGCTGGTTTTGACCACCGGCAACAAGTCCGAGGTCTCGGTGGGCTATTCCACACTTTACGGCGACACTGCCGGCGGTTTCGCGATCATAAAGGACCTCTACAAAACCGAGGTTTTCAAGCTGGCACGTTATTATAACCGCAAGGAAAAACGCACTGTGATCCCGCGCTCGATAATAGACAAGCCGCCTTCGGCGGAACTTCGCCCTGATCAGAAGGATTCCGACAGCCTCCCAACCTACGATATCCTCGATCCAATTCTGAAACTATATATCGAGCAGGACAAGGGTCAGAAGGAGATAATAGAGCGCGGTTATGACGAGCAGTTGGTCAGGCGTATCATAAAGCTGGTTGACTTCGCCGAGTACAAGCGCCGCCAGTCGCCCCCGGGCGTCAAGATCACCCCCAAGGCCTTCGGCCGCGACCGCAGAATGCCGATTACGCAGCGGTATTTTCGGTAGTTCCTCTATATCACTTCTTGCACTCGCACGGTCCCGGGGCATTCTCAATGAAAACCCTCGAAATAAATGCGAATTGCCCGAATTTTAGGGGTGGCACATCTTGTAATCCAAATAAAACCACCTATATTCCGCCGGAAAACCAACATACACCCGGGATAAGGAGAACGTGGAATGAACATCAGAAGTGCTATGTTATGGGCGGTCTTAATGGCTGCTTTCCTGCTTTTTTCATGCGGGGGCGGAGGGAAATCCAGCAATCCTGAGCATGAACCGGACTGGGAACTCGGTAGCCTCACGGAGTACACCGTAACCGGAGGTTCGGGCGCCACTATAGAGGACAGCCTGACAGGAATCGATTTTGAATTCCCCGAGGGCGGTAACGGTACGCTTGCAATCGCAGAAATCGAATCAAATCCCGACCCGGACTTCGAAGGCTCAGGCTTTTCACTCGAATACAGCGGCTCGGAACGAATCCTGGCGAGGGTACCCAAAGACGGCGCCTATTGCGTGATGCTAATGGGTTATGGCACCTCAGCAGGCAGCCGTGACAACCGCCATGAAGATGACTGGCGTGCCCTGGCAGAGATTGAATCGACCTCGAACGAGGCAGTTTTTGAACTAATTCCGACAGCCTCTTCAAAATCAAACGGCAGCTACGCATCCATCACCGAACATGAGGGATTCAAGTATCACTGGATCACCAAAATCCCCCCCGGGAGCAGTGACGCGGTAAAACTGCAGGCGATTAAAAATCAGGCAATCGATTTTATCGGGCATTATCTCGATTCGCTGCCCGCCTCGATCAAAACGGCCGCAACCAATGAATACAACGGACGCCTGGCGCCGACCTTCTATGCCGACGACAACTATTACATCGGCTTTACACGCCGCCGCCTGATCGGCAACTCGACCACTCCGATGATAGGTATCATGGCCAGCAGCATGACAAATACTATCGCGCATGAGGTCGGCCATTACATGCATCATGTGCTCGTCGGGGACGACACCTATCTCACACTCGAGGACTCGGCTCCGGATAATCATGGTATCGGAGACCTGCACTATAAGCGCCAGACCATAGTAGAAGATATCGCCTACTTTGGACAATACTTTCTTCTGGGAAATGTCAATTCGGCCGATGCTGCAGAGCCGGCAATGATGCTGCGCGGTAAGGACCCGGAGCTTAAGGATTATCCCAGCTTTGAGGGATTCGCATGCTGTCTTCTGGCACGGCTCAATTCTACCAGGCCGCAGATCAGGGATATGGAATTCACATCTGAACTGCGCGATTTTCCGGTAGTCGGCGCCAGCTTTTCCGACCTGTTCGGCATAATTGCCAAAGGCGCTGTAAACGTCAATCAGTTAAGAAATCATATTAAGGAATATTTAAAAAGCAAGGGCCAGGGGGATAAGTATCCGGTTATTCTGGAACGTATGGGATGGCGTTACAATGTCAAAGCGACTATTGTCAATGAGGATGGCGATCCTGTGACAAATGCCAATGTCAAATGCGTGACTAAAGTGGGCGGGATCGAATATTTCACCCGTACTGAAAACGGTTACACGGATGAAAACGGGGAAACATCATATATCGAGGTCTTTCCAGACAGCAGCTATCTCAGGGTGGAGTATAACGACGAAACCCATGATATACCGATATATATCGACCCGGATGGAGCCACGAATGTCCTGGTGGAGCTGGGAACCGTTGAAATTCAAGCGATGAATTTGAGCCGCTTCATAGGATTCAATATTAGCGGAGTAGTTCGCGGCAAGCTAAAAGCACATTCAACCTACCATCCCGATTCCGAATACTGGATCGATTTCGATTTCGACACGGATCATGGTCTGCGCGGAAGCTTTTCGGGCAATACATTTACCGCCGAATGGGACACCTCTATGTATGCCAATCCGGTCAACTGCAGTGGTACGGTGACTATCACAATCGATCCGCAAAACAAAACTCTCGTAAGCGCCCATACCGAATTTGTCGAGCCCGCTTCTATCAACGCAAAGAAACGCGAATACAGCGTATCGATCAGCAGCATTCCAGATGCCGAGAGATGGGATGAAAATATAATTTATTTCAGAGTTGAGGGAGAGATGGCCTGCTGGTTCATACAGGAATTGAATTACCGCACCTATAATGATGAGGGATTGGACTGGTACGAGCTTCTGGAATTCGAATGCAATGAGGAGTCATTTATAATCGTTACAGTGAATGCCTATTAAGCGGGCTTTGCTGCTTGCTCTTGTTTGATTACATTATAGTATCTGCTGAATCGACTGACATAAGCCCCCAGGGAACTCTCGGGGGGCTTCATTTATGCATAGGCATCCCGAATTATATACAACCCGGCCCGATAAAGCCCTCAAAACACAAAACCTCCGAAGTCGTTCAACCTCAGAGGCTTAAATTTGGTAGCGGGGACAGGATTTGAACCTGTGACCTTCGGGTTATGAGCTTGCTCAGTAGTCCAGACAACAGAAAACACCAGGCACTAACCTGTAATATTAACAATAACTTACAGAAAACACAGTGTCTGGTGTTTTCCCTTATTTTC
>WJIM01000330.1 GCA_014730285.1 Candidatus Zixiibacteriota bacterium | reverse complement strand
TGGGTTAAGCCCCTGGATCGCATCGGGAGGTATCCTGAATCCAAACGGAGTCTCCAGCACCATATAATCACGGGCAAACAAGGTCCAGGTTGAATAGGCCTGATCGAAGATAGACCAGAAGAAAACAATCAGCGAAAACAGCCCGATTATTCTCCATACGATTTTCCTGTCAATCTTCTTTTGCTCGGGAGAAATATGCTCTTCGCGGGTTTTCTTAACATTCTCTTTAGGATAATGCTTTTTGCCGAGATAGAAGATACCCAGCGATACTACCATCAAAATGGTGGGGGCAATAAATGCCGCTGCATAACCGTAATGATCTCTTATAAACGGCAATGATATTGTTGTCGAAGCCGCGCCGATATTGATCGCCATATAAAACCATGAAAAAGCCTGGGACATCAATTTCTTCTTGCCCGCCTTTTCGTACATCAACCCCATAAGTGTGCTGATATTCGGCTTAATGGCTCCCGAGCCGCCTGCCAGCAAAACCAGAGCTATAAACAGAGCTATTCTGGTTTCTGAGCTGCCGAGTACGAGGTGTCCCAGAATATAAGGCAGTGCAAAATATATAATCGTCTTGAATTTGCCCAGCCATCTATCCGCGATATATCCACCGACGATGGGAAGAATATAGCAGAGCGCCGTAAATAATGAGGCTATCTGCGAGCTGTCGCCATCGGAAAAACCCAGCTTATCGACCATATATAAAACGAGCAGAGCTTTCATGCCATAGAAGCTGGCACGCTCTGCAAGTTCGCCCCAAAAGATAAACCAGAATCCGGTTGGATGCTGCCTGAAGCCGATTCCCATTAAAATCCCTCGCTGAGTTTTTACAGACCGCTTCGAATCAGGTCAGGGTATTATAATCAATTTTGTTTTCGGAGACAACCCATATCGCGAATTAAAAGCATTGACAAAATCATAAAGGCGGTACTCGATCAATCCTCGCCCATATCGACCATATCCCAGCCGCCGTCATCCTCCTGCATCAAAATCGTATGCACTTCCACATCCGGATATTGAAGCTTGATGTTTGCCTTCAAATCCATCATATCATCGACCAACTGTTCTCGTTCCGAATCAATCGATGTGAAGGCGCTATGCCCGCCGTATCCGGCGCAGTCCTCATGCTGAGTAAGGTAGACATTTTTTACACCGTGCTTTTCGATACAGATCTTGATGAACTTCATCGCGAATTCCATATCCTTGCATGGTCCCCCCATGGATATTCTGTCGATTTTCCCATTCAGCCCCTTTTTCTTGACCCAGTCGTCAATCGTATCCTGCAGGCGATAATCCATACAGTGCAGAATCAGGTTGTTGCATTTTCCCATTTGGTCCTCCTCCATACCTAAGATGATGCGATGATATTAAAATATAATCCGCCAAAGTTCAAGCATTATCTGAAGACAATTGCGGTTTTTCCATTATGAATTTTTGACTGGAATATATGCTGTGTGTGAGCGGGTCTATTTTGATTCTTCGTCTTCAAACGGTTCGATATGGATCAGTACATCAACAACATTCTTATGCTCCAAAAGCCTGCTCTTGGCTACCCCCGCCAAAGTGTGACCGTCGCGCACGGAAAGCTCCGGATCGACCTGCAAATGCAGATCGACCTGAAGTCCCGGTCCGATATTTCTGGTTCGAAGGGCATGAGCGTCCCGTACTCCATCAACATACCGAATCATGTTATACAATTCCTCGATTTCCTCTTTCGATGCGCCTGTATCCGAGAGCTGCTTAAGAGCAGGCCAGAATATTTTCCAGGCTGCCTGAAGGATAAACAGCGATACGATAATTGCTCCCAGATGATCGAGAAAAGTCCAGGCCGGCTGAATCCGTGTACCCAGAAGCGCCACTACTACAGGCACTGAGCTTAAGGCGTCGGAGCGGTGATGCCAGGCGTTGGCAATAATAGCCGACGATTTCACCCGCCGTCCGACATGAGCATTCCAGCGGTATAAAAGCTCCTTGATTATAATCGATGCACAGGCCGCCCAGAAGGCAATCCATCCGGGACTTTTATCAGGGGCGGTCTGCAGATCGGAGATGGCCTTGAATCCCAGTCCGACCGCGGCCGCTATCAGAACCAAACCGATAAAGACCGTTATCAATGTCTCGATACGCCCATGACCATGGGGATGGCTTTCGTCTGCAGGAGCGCTCCAGCGCGGCGCGCCGATTAATACTGCGATATCGGTCGAGGTGTCGGTAAGACTGTGCACCGCATCCGCAACCAAAGCATTGCTGTGTCCCAGGGTTCCCGCGAAAAATTTAATCGCCGCCAGCCCCAGATTGGCAACAAGCCCCCAGGCGGTCACCTTTTGCATTATCTTTACACGCGGCGACCGGCTGCTTATCCGCATTATTTTGCCCTTATTTACGTGCATATACAAAAGCGCTTATCAAGATTAATAACCTGAGATAATATAGCAACTGTTTTATGGAATTTTCAATGGTTTTTATGGAGGAAAGCTGCATCAACAAAAAAATACCCCCGCCCAGGATCGAACTGGGATTGCCGGCTCCGGAGGCCGGTGCGTTATCCATTACACCACGGGGGCAGATAGCTATTATACTATTCTTTTCGGCTGTGGATGTCAATCAAAAACAGAAGCATACAAAGGGCATTAGCCCCGCCGCTGATACATGCCCATCAACTCGCCCATAGCCAGGATGTGGCCCTCCATGGCGTTCATGACTTCCTCTTTCGTCGCACCTGGCTCGAGCTCGAGCAATTTATCAAGCGCATATATTTTGAAGAAATAGCGATGCGTTCCGCTGGGGGGACAGGGTCCGCCGTACTGGTAATTGCCCCAGCTGTTTTTCCCCATAACACATTCTTTGCCTGCAGCGATTTGTTCTTTGGATATGCATGTATCGGCGGGGGAGATGTTGTAAGCCACACAATGTACCCAGGTACCGCCCGGAGCATCCGGATCATCACAAATCATTGCCAGGGACTTTGTTTCCGCCGGCACATTTTTCCAGACCAGCTCGGGGCAGATATCCTCGCCGTCGCATGTATAACGCGCGGGAATCATTCCCTCATGCACGAAGGCCGGGCTGGTTATCCTGATCTCGGGAATACTTTCCTGCGCTTTATCGGGGACAGCCCTGGCTCTGGTCTCGGGGATTTCAGCTTCACGCTCACCGCCCTGACAGGCAATCGCATATATCACGAATAAAGCGGTCAATAAAAAGAAGATTAAATTTTTCATCAATACTCCCTCGGAAATCGAAACTTCCCTCTTTTTATCTATCAGACAACCGGGTCGGGCGAGAGTTGCATAAAATTTTTAAAGCTGATATCGAAATGCTGAAAGCGAGCCCTTCAAATATATAAACAACTCAATGAGAATTTGGTTTGCTTTTTTCTTTCAATAAAACAAAAATCAGGTTATCCCTGGATTACTTCACCCGGAGATTCATCGACAACTACCGCGGTGCCGTATGCCAGAAGTTCGGCCGAACCTGACATGATATAAGAAGTTGAGAAGCGCAGTGCAACCACTGCATTAGCCCCCATGGATTGGGCTTCCAGACGCAGCCGGTCCAGGCATTGCTCACGGGCTTCGGCAATCATCTTGGTATAATCCGAGACTTCACCGCCCACGAGATTTCGGAGCTGCGCCATGATATCGCGTCCGATATGGCGGCACCTGATCGTATTACCGCGCACCAGACCGATAGTTCTTATGATTTTTCGGCCGGGAATATCATCCGAAGTTACTACTATCAATATCTTACCTCCTTATACCTTTCGTGTTTGCGGGCGAAAATCATCTCTCTGATAATCGAAACCAGCAGTATAATAAGTCCCAAACTTCCAATCGCCACGCCGATCTTCAACAATAGCGGCACGGTTTCGGACAGGAAAAAGTCCATCAGCAGATGATAGGCGCCAAAGGCAAGGAGGATTATTGCTCCGATCGAGAAGAAGATCCAGCCGATCCCGCGTTCCAAACGGTTATAAATACCGTTCCAGTAGCCCTCCCAGTAGCTGTCGGGCAGGTCCTTGAACTTAATCGTATCGGTAACCTCCTTAATCTCCCGGAAGGATTTATACTCCTCCTCCAGTACGGAGTCGGATTTAATGTACTCCGCAAATTCCTTCTCTTCATCTTCCGTGGCGAGCTTGTCCACGACCTTCATCAAAAGCTCTTTTTTTCTCTCTTCACTCACTTTCACTTCCCAGTATCTTCTTGAGCTTTTTCCGAGCGTAATAAAGCCTGCTCATCACGCTTCCAAGCGGGATATCCAGTAACTCCGCAATATCCTCATAGGATAAGTCCTCGAAATGCCTGAGGACAATGATTTCGCGGTGTTCAATGGAGAGCTTATTGATAGCCGCCCAGACACTCTCCTTGCGTCGGTTTGACTCCAGAATGTAATCAGGGGTGACAGCCAGATCGGCCCCCACCGCATTATGTTCAGCCTGAATTCTGCGCTTGTAATTACCCCTGACTTTGCCCTTTTTTACATGGTTTCGGATCAGATTTATGAGAATTGTTTTGAACCAGGCAGCAAACGGCCTCTCAGGGTCATACTTCTTTCTCGCTTTATAAGCCCGAATGATAGCTTCCTGGGAGAGATCCTGTGCATCGGCCGGATCTCCCAATAGCTTTAAAGCCAGGCTATAGGCCATCCTGCCATAACGTTCTACAAGAGCCTTAAACGCCTGGGTATCATTATTTTTGGTTAACTCCATGAGCGTTTCATCCGAGCATTCTTTATATCTGTCATCCATACGAATTACCATGCTCCAGGCCGATTATTCAAACTTTATACAGAAAATTTGAGAAATTAACACAAATTTAGCAACAAAAAAATGACCTAACTGCCGATCATCTCAATAAACACAAAGACCAACACCATTTATCTTGAGGAAGAGGGAGAAGAAGATGCGAAAAGTATTATTTTTCGGTTTATTTTCTCTGGCAATTTGCTCCATGATTCTGCTTTTGTCATGTTCTGATGACAAGGGCTCGGGGCCTGTCGATGAGGAGACCTTTCTGGCTATGAAGGATATGGCCCAGAACGATCTGGAGAATATTGTGGGTATCACCCTGCAGGGATTTGATAATTTTGACGGTCTGGATACTTTGTTCTTCGATGATGTGGGCGCCTCGATGAAGCCGGCCGGGGGCATCGAAAGCCTCGATACATCTTATGTTAACTACAGTTACACCAATGACTGGCACGTAATAAGTGTCGGCGCCGATTCTGCCCAGTATACCGAGACCGGCTACTCTACCATGAGCGTAGAGGTGGTCGATTCCGTGCAATTCAGAACCGACGGCGATCCCGTGTTCGAGCCGGATGATAATACCGATTTTCTGGATTTCAGAGTCTGGGCCAGCGCAAACCTTTACGGCTCCGATGAATCTTTTGCGCTTTCCTTCGACATTGACGATTATTATGTCAGCAATCAATACCAGATGCTTGCTAACGGAAATGTTCAGGTTGACGGCGTAATGCAGTATGACTATGGCATGACCATAAGTATTGAGGATGAGGCGGCCACTATCGATCTTGAATACGACATGACCATTACCGATTTCGTAATAAATCCCACATCCGGATGCCCGATTTCAGGCACATTAACCGCCTCCGCCTATGTCTCCGCGCAGGGCGACGGCCAGTTCGAATCGGGCTCCATGAGTATGACTCTGGAAATTACCGGCGCCTCACAAATGCAGATACATTTTGAAATGGACGGCGAGACCTGGGACGGCACAGAATACTTCGATTGCAACGACTTTAATGTCAGCCCATTCAGAGTACCGCCAATTCCCGGGAATTAATAAATTTCTTATGAAACTGTATTCATCAAGTCCTGTCCAATATGGCAGGACTTTTTTATTTTTATGAAATCTTAATGGATAATATTGTTGACATTCATGTTAAGAAAATATTTTTTTATCATATATTTGAGTTCTTATTATCCCGAATTTTTATATATAGACAATAAAGTAGAAGCAGGGAGAATATTATGAAAAAGACTCTTTATTTGCTGATTTTGATGGCGGCAATGGGCGCTTTGATTCTTGTGCCCGCATGCTCGGATGATGATAACGGCACTGGTCCGGGAGACGCCGATATCGAGGCATTGATGAGAACTCAAATCAGCCAGGATATGGATGCGATAGTTACGTCGCTGATTTTCGGCTTATCCCAATTTGAAGGCTTCGATAACGATCCCGGATTTGATGACCTTTTCAGCAAAAGAAATGCCTCAGCCAGCCCGCAGGATTCTCTTGATTACCAGTACACCGAGGACGGCTGGCACGCCCTTTATCTGGAACGGGATGATCAAATGAATTTGGATGGCATACTGTTGGATTATGATTTAACCTTATCAGATTCGATTCAGTTCAGAGAGGATGACATTATTTTGCAGTATCCCGGAGACAGCGCAGACTATCTGCATTATATCATCTGGATGGATATGATGCTTAATATTGATGCGGATGATACCAGTTTGACGGTCAATATCGACGAATATCATATCGACTGCATTTTCGATAAGCAGCCTGAGGATGACGCCCTGGTATCGGGAGACCTCGATCTTGATTACACAGTAACCGCGGTAGCCGGTGCGGATCGCGGCACAGGAAATGTAGTATATTCGATTGATATCACCTCTCTGGAACTTACCCAGCCGTATGGCTGTCCGGAGTCGGGAGTTCTCTCGGCCGATCTTTCCGTCGATTTCCAGGGCACTGCGGGAGAGGCTGACGGCAACTGGACTGCTGTTGTTACATTTCTTGGCAATAATCAGGCCAGAGTTCAGCTAACCGGTCCCGGATACAGCTTCGACTGGACTAAAACCTTTGAATGCGGAGATGATGTCGTGGCCAGCCCAATTCCATTCGGCGCATTTATCCCGTCGAATCGTTGATCAAAACTGAATATCATATAAGCCCCGCTCCTCTATTACGGTCGGGGCTTTTATTTTATCCATTGACCTGCTTAATTCTATTCTTTAATATAAGGAATTTGTATTAACAGGAAACTGCAAGAGCGGATTATTTATGACTGTCGGGGATTCTCGAAGCACTAAAATCATTCTGATCGGTATCCTCATTGGTATTATCCTGGGCGCGATACTGGGATATCTTCTGGGTGAAGGTATGCTCTGGTCTGCCTTCTTCGGCACCCTGTTTTTAAACGCCCTCAAAATGATAGTCATTCCGCTTATCATAACCTCCATGATAACCGGCGTTGCCGCATTGGGAGACATCCGCAAACTGGGCGGTACGGCGGCCAAAACTCTGGGCTTCTATTTCCTGACAACATTCGCTTCGGTAACGATAGGAATTATCTGCGTCAACCTGATCCAGCCCGGGGTGGGGCAGGGGCTTTTCTTTATCGAACAAAAAGATATTGTCGACGCCGGTGAGTTTTCGGTCTTCCGCTTCTTTTTAAGCCTGATACCGACAAATATATTCGATGCCATGGCACGTACCGATGTGCTCCCGTTGATCATATTTTCGCTATTTTTCGGCGCCGTGCTGACCACAATAGGCCCCAAGGGAAAGAAGCTATACGAGATTTTTGACGGCCTCAATGATGTTATCATGAAGATGGTGCATATAATCATGTACTTTGCGCCTATCGGAGTTTTCGGTCTGGTAGCGGGAAAAATAGCTGAATCGTCAATACCGATGCTCGACCCGTCAATTTACCAGGATTTGAAGACATTCATTGAGCTTCACGGCGGATACGGCGTGGAGTATCTCGCGGCCTATGCCGAACCTCTTACGCGCGGCGGAGGATATCAAATCTGGCTGGAGGTCCTGAAAGTCGGTAAATATTCCCTGACAGTTCTGACCGGACTGGCCGTACATGCCTTCATAATACTGCCCTTAATCCTCAGCCTTCTGGCTCGACGAAATCCATTGCGGTACGGTTACGGCGTGATTCAGGCTGTGGCGACAGCATTCTCGACCGCCTCCTCCTCGGCAACTCTGCCGATTACAATAGATTCTGTAACCAAGAATAATAAGGTCAACACCAAGGCCGCCTCCTTTGTTCTGCCGCTGGGAGCGACAATCAATATGGACGGTACCGCTTTGTATGAGGCGGTGGCGGCCATCTTCATCGCTCAGCTTTACGGTGTAGACCTTTCATTTGCGCAACAGGTGATAATTGTCCTGACCGCCACTCTGGCCGCCGTCGGAGCGGCCGGTATACCGCAGGCGGGGCTTGTAACTATGGTTATCGTTCTGCAATCGGTAAATCTGCCGGTCGAGGGTATTGCCTCAATTCTGGCGGTGGACTGGCTCTTAGACAGGTTCAGGACGGCTGTCAATGTCTGGGGTGACAGTGTGGGTGCGGCGGTAATTGAAAGAACAAAGGAAATAAGCTCGCCGTAATATTTCCATCCCACAGATCTACGATTTCTCCCTGCAAAAACGCCTTTCCTAAATACTTGATATTAACTGGTTTTTGTTGACAATCATAAAGCAAAATCCTAATTTAATCCGGTTATGAAAGTGGTTTTGCAGCGTGTGAAAAGCGCGAATGTTTCGGTTGATAACAAAACAATCGGTGAAATCGGCCCCGGAATTGTATTATTGATTGGCGCAGCCGATGGCGATACCAGCGAAGATGTCCGCAAAATGGCTTATAAGTGCCTTAATATGCGGATTTTCGAGGATCAGGCGGGAAAAATGAATCTCTCCTGCCTGAAGCTCGGCTATGATGTTATGGTGATCTCGCAGTTCACTTTAATCGCCGATACGCGCAAAGGGCACAGGCCATCGTTTTCGGAGGCTATGGAACCTCAGAAGGCTGAAGAGCTTTATCATGAATTCGTGGAGGCCTGCCGGGCGGAGGATTTGGATGTGGCCGAGGGTGAATTCGGCGCTCATATGCTGGTGCAAATAAATAACTGGGGGCCGGTTACAATAATATTAGACAGTAAATCGTAATGATATATAAATTATCATACAGCCCCGAATTCAGGGCTGAGATCATCCAATCTGTAGGTAACATAAGGCTTTTTCTGGGATCGAATTCCCCCAGAAGAGCCGAGATTCTAAAAATACTGGGACTTAATTTCGAAAAGAATATCCCGGATATCGATGAAAATATTGATCTGAAGAAACTGCCGTCCGATTATGCACAGAAACTGGCCGTCAAAAAGGCAATGGCGGTCGAGGCTGAGGGCAAGGGCGTGATTATCGCCGCCGATACGATTGTGGTTTTGGGCGAAAAGATAATCAACAAGCCCGAAAATAATGAGGATGCGACGGAAATGCTGAAAACGCTTTCCGGCAAGACTCACAGTGTAATCACGGCGGTGGCATTAAGGAAAACAGGGAGCGAGAAGGCTGTGTATGGCTATTCTGAAAGCAGGGTGAAATTCCATAATCTCCCTTCCGAAAAAATCCGGAAATACGTTAACAGCGGAGAACCGTTCGGCAAGGCCGGCGCTTATGCAATTCAGGGCGGCGGTGGCGAGCTGGTTGAGGGATATGAGGGCGAACTGGATACTATTATCGGCTTTCCAGCAATGCTTTTCAAAGATTTGATAACAAAAATAAAAGGAGAGGTCTGATTTTGTATATTGATTTTGATCCATCGGATGAAAACAGCTCTCTCGGCAAATACCTAAAATCCATCCGCGAGGAAAAGGAAATCAGCATTGAAGAGCTGGCGGAAACTACAAAAATAAAACAGGAATACCTCGAGGCAATCGAGGATGATAAATATGATGTTCTTCCGGAAGGACCGTACTTAAAGCTGTTTCTGAAATCATATTCGGAAGCGCTTGATATTGAATATGATAAGCTTGTCTCATATTTGGAAGCCGCTACTGCACAGGCTCCCACAAAACCGGTCAAAGCCAAACCCTCCGGTAAAAAGCCCAAAAAAGAATCTAAGCCGGCTTCCGAAGAGGAAAAGGCCCAGACCCTGAAACCGGTCGTGGATATACACGACAAAAGCAAAAAACCGCAGGCCGAAAAACAGGGGGAGGACACAAAAAAATATCTGATGATAATCGGCGCGGTGGTCTTCGTCGCTTTTATAGCAGTGGTACTGTTGATTATACTGACCGCCAAACCTGCCGCCGAGGAAACCGCAGTCGAGGAGCCTGAGGTGCAGACCGAAGTTCAGCCCACCGAAGCGGAGCTGGAACAGCAAAGATTAGAGGAATTTCTGGCTGACTTCGACAGCCTTACTGTTGCTATTTATCCCGCTACACAGCAGGCAATAACTGTTGTGGTGAATGATAATCCTCAGACCAAGCTGGTATATCCCGAACGTGTCTGGCGCGTGACCGCCGAAGACAGCCTTTTTATCAGCATGGAACGAATGGACGATTCGGAAATCTTTATCAACGGTTTTGCTTTGGTGCTGGATACGCTTAACCTGGTCGGAGAGCATGCGGTCCTGTTCGATAAAACTAACTGGGTCAGATATGTCGATACGACGTTGATTGAAACGCAAGAGGAATAATGGGACTTAAGGATATAGCCAATAATGTTAAGCTGAATATGCAGACGCGGAAAATGGAATGGCCCAGCTATACCTTAAGCGGTATGTTCAGTAAAATCCGGCATATTTTGCTGCTTCTGCCCCCGGTCGAAGCAGTCAAAGATAATATGAAGTATCTTCTGGATGAACTCAAAAACCTGTTTCCGAATGCAAAATATACTCTGGTATGCCATCCAAATGACAACAGGGAACATGCTCCGAGTGCTATGAAAGCGGCCGGAAGAATGTCGCCCGAGCAAGCCGAGCTGTCATGGTCGGGGCTTCCGCGTAAGAGCTTCATTGAAAAGATAAAAAATCTTAAGGCAGACCTTTTAATCGATATGTCAACCGACAAAAATCATTACAATGCCTATATCGCTGCCTGCTCCGGAGTGCCGATCAGGGTCGGCAATTATGGAAGCTGGGGCAATCCGATATATAATCTCGAAATCAAAACTCAATACCTTCAAAATGAACAATTAATACTCCAATCTATTATAGAGGTTTTGAAAAGCTTCAGGGCT
>WJIM01000039.1 GCA_014730285.1 Candidatus Zixiibacteriota bacterium | reverse complement strand
GAATAAGCTTATAGGGCCAGTCCTTTTCCAGCTTTCTGACCCGCCTGTAATTCACACTGGTAATCGAGACCACACCCAAAAGCAGGGTAAAGCCCCCGACAATCGAAACCCAGACCTGCATATTGGAGCGGAATGTTGTCAGCGTGGGATGACCGGAGAAAAATGCCGTAATGATGACCATACCGGCAAAAAAGGCCACTATCATCGGAAGACGTTTTCTAAGTAGATCCTGCAATTAACTGGTCTCCAGTATTTTCAGTATAAACAGCGCTTTCCAGTCGATCATCAGATAGATTATTGCCGCAAGTATCAGTACTATGATTATGACTTTCAGGAAATCCTGCCCCTTAAGCGAGCCGAGCATCTTGGGCTCTCCCGAGAGATAGGCCGAGGCGGCATATAATTCCTCGCCCATCAGTGTATAGTCGCAGGCGGCAATGAAAAACGGCAGCTGCTCGGGATTGGCGGTGCCGGAGATTTGGATCGCTCCGGTCAGATTGCCTGTCTCGGCCAGAAGCAGGGATTCTGCATAAAATGCACCCATAAAAATATTGGCGGCCGGTTTTACGCGGGTCATAATCCCGTTAACCGCCGCCGCCAGCGCAAACTGTGATCCGGCCACATACTGCACCATAGAATCGTTATAAAGCTCTTTCTTGCCGGCATTGACATAGGCATCCTTGACAATCTCCTGCGCCGCAGCCATAACCACCGGATATTGCACGGTCACCAGAAGACCGGCCTCGTATTCGGCTGTATATGAGGCCACCCGTCCGAGGATCGAGAGTCCGGCAATAGTCTGAATCTCACTTACTTCCTGAATACCGGGTATAAAAAGCACCGGCTTGCCCATCTCGGTCGCCCGTCCCACCGCATCATCCATGGCATCCAGACCGGAAAGCTTGCGGATAAAAAGCGGACGTCCCATTTGTGCCAGACGGATGTAGATCAAGACTGCGGCCGCGAAAATTATCAATAGAACTAATGTATTAATTCTATCGGAGCGGAACCATGAGGCCCCTCCGGCCGATGCGGAAAGCATCGCCGGATACAAAAACGCCGGGGTGAAAAATCGAAGCAGGTATTTCATTAAACTTCAGCTAATTTATTTTTCAGATAATCGATCACCTTGACAGGCGTCGGATCGACCTCATTCAAAAGCGCCAGGTAGAGGCTGGTGAAATCTCCGAATTGTATGAGGGAAAACATCCGCGCCAGAAGATTCGGGCCGGAGGATTCATATTCAAGCGCCTCAACTCCTTTTTCCCTGATAATGTCGGCTACTATTTTCATCCGGATCGAGACACGATCATGATCGGCCTTGTCCTTCAGAATCACGGTATAGAGCTTGTCCTTATATGGCTCCATATCGCCCCATCCGACCAGTTCGTTGTGATTGAACTCGGGAAAGAAGTTGAAGAAGGAAAGCTGTTTGGCATTCTCGCAAATCTGCCCCTTGAACCTGACCGCCACTGCATCTACAAAATCCTGACCGCCGTAGATAAGCGGGAATTTGCCATGCATCTTCTGAGCGCTTGTCATTGCGATATTATCTTTATTACCAAATGTAAAATTCTCCACACTTTCCTGCATAAACGATATCGCCGCTTCGACATCGGGATTAACATCCTTGCAGAATCCCATGCGGGAGAGCGCTGTCAGCATCGGCACAAATGAATATCCCAGGGCTGCCCGGGGCGGGAAGCCGGGCGGAATTTCAATTACTTTGTATCCATCCGCAAGCGCCTTTTCCTTCAATTTACCGTTGGAGGTGATCGCCAGAATCAAAGCCCCGCGGCTTTTGGCATCGTCGTAGGCAGATAGCGTTTCCTCGGTATTGCCGGAGTAGCTGGAGATTATGCAGAGCGAAAACTGGCTGACATATTCCGGGACCTTATAATGACGACAGATATACATGGGCATGCCCAGTTGATATGCCAGATAAGTACGCACCAGATCGCCGCCGATAGCAGAACCGCCCAGACCGCAAACCACTATATTTTTTATCGTCCTGGGATCGACATCAGGAAGCTCAGCGGCTTTACCGATCTCCCATCCCTCTTTAAACTGCGAGGGAAATTCCACGATCTTTTCATACATTCCCTGTGAATCGTACTTATCCTTTAAACTTACGAAGTCAGGCATTTTTTAGTTCTCCCTTTTTATTCAAAGAATTGTTAAGGTTACTCTCCTTAAAATCCTTCATTAATGTCTCCGTGATTTCCTTCTCAGTCGTCAATTTCAATATCTTTTGAGAGAATTTAAGCGCTTCCTCAAAACCGATCTTCGGTAGTATTCCCTTAACAACCGGAATCGAAGCCGGGTTCATCGAAAGTGAATCAACGCCCAGGCCTACCAGAAGCTTGGTCGCCAATGGATCGCCGGCGATTTCTCCGCAGATTCCCACCGGCTTGCCGGCCTTATGGGCCGCCTCGACGGTTTTTTTGATAGAGTAGATTATCGCCGGATGGAATACCTGAAAATGCTTGGCGACACGTTTATTATTGCGATCCACCGCCATAGTATACTGGGTTAGATCGTTGGTACCGATCGAGAAGAAATCTACCTCCTCGGCCAGATAGTCGGCAATCATAACCGCCGCCGGAGTCTCTATCATAATGCCGAATTTTATATCCTCATCAAAAGCCGCCTTTTCTTCGTGCAGATCTTTTTTAATTTTTTCCAGGAGCCTTTTGGCCTTTTGCACCTCATCCAGAGTGGTGATAAGAGGCAGCATGATGCTGACATTTTTCAATGTCGAGGCTTTGAGCATCGCCCTCAACTGGACCTCGAAAATCGGCATAACATCGAGAGAAAAGCGAATCGCACGCCATCCCAGGGCGGGATTGATTTCGAATTCAGATTTGAAATAATCAGTAAGCTTGTCTCCGCCCAGATCGAATGTCCTCAGGATCACATTTTGCGGCGCGAATTTTTTGGCTATATCATAATATACTTTGGTCTGGTCGGCTTCCGAAGGGAAATTGGCCCGCTTCAAGTAGAGAAACTCGGTTCGATAAAGGCCGATTCCCACATGCTCGTGAGCCAGGATTTCGTCCAGCGAGGTAGGTAAATCCAGATTGGCCATGATTTCGACATGATGTGAATCGCGCGTGGAGGATGGCAGCTCATGAATTTGCTCGAAACGCTTGAAACGCGCCTCGCGCCTGGCGTGAGAAATCTTCTGATATTCCTCCCACTCATCATCGGCCGGATTAACTATGACGATTCCCTTATTGCCGTCAACAACGATTCTGCTTCCCGAGGGTATCTGTTTGAGATTAGCCCTCACAGCCACCACTGCGGGAATTCCCAGCGACTTGGCAAAAAGTCCCATGTGCGAGGTCGGTCCGCCCTTCTCGGTCACGAAGCCGGTAACGTTGAGGTTTGGCATCTCAAGTATCTCGCCGGGATTGAAATAAGAGGCAAACAATATCGCGGGTTCGGAGAATCCGGTTAATTCCTTATGACGCTCTCCCAGAAGATGTTTTAGAATATGATTCGAGACAGTCTCAATATCCGCAACCATCTCCCGCATGTACGGATCTTTGGAACGGGATAGCATCTCGATATTGTCGTTAACGGAAGATGTAAAGGCAAAGATTGCCGAATATTGCATGCATTCGATTTTATCGATAACCTGGTTCTGGAATTCCGGGTCGGCAACAATCAAAATCTGGGCATCCAGAACACCTGTCAAATCCTTACTTTCGGAATCGGAGGCCTGTGTCTTGATATGCTCCATATCGTGGCTGGTCTGCTCGAAGGCACGCTTGACCTTGTCGATTTCCTGCGGAATGGCCTCCTCGAGAACGATTTCCTCCTTATATTCCGGAAATCCGGAAATATGCAAAAAGGCTTTCCCGCAGGCAATCCCCGGAGAGACGCCTATACCGTCAAGCTGTTCTCTTTCGGCCGAATGTTTATTCATCGTAAACTTCCTGGAAATCGCTTCCCAGCAATTTGGAAAGCGTTTCCACCGCCTCTTTTTCGTCAGGCCCCTCGGCTGAAACCACTACGGTGGAGTCAAACTCAGCTGCCAGCATCATAACGCCCATAATGGACTTACCGTTAACCTTCAAACCATCTTTTTCAAGGTAGATATCGGATTTGAAGAAGGCGGCTGTTTTCACGAGTTGGGCTGACGGCCGCGCATGTAAACCGTATTTATTAACTATTTTTACTTCTTTGCTTTGCAACCTGCTATTATAACCACTTTAGAACTGTTTTACAAACATTTTTCCGGATAACTGACGGACCAGACCGTTGAGTTCGAGCTCGAGCAGAGTATCAAGAGCTGTTGCCACAGGCATATCTGCCTGCTTGACTATCTTGTCTAATTGTATCGGTTGATTGCTTAAAATATCATAGATTTTTTTCTGCACACCCTCGAGCTTGGGAGCTAACCTATTTTCCTGCAAAGGCATAGAGGGCGGCACGAGAAATTTCAATTCCTCAAATATATCCACGGCTGAGGTAACCAGCTTTGCGCCTTCCCTGATGATTCGGTTTGTACCTCTTGATGTGCGGGAATTGATATTGCCCGGCACAGCGAAGACCTCGCGTCCCTGATCGAGGGCATGCTGGGCAGTCAGAAGCGCACCGGATTTTTCCCCGGCCTCAACCACCAGAACTCCCAGGCTTAATCCGGATATTATTCGATTGCGGCGCGGAAAATGCCTGGGATCAGGCTTCTCCTTCAGGAAGAACTCGGAAATAGAGCATCCGTTTAAAACAAGGCTGCGATAAAGAGTCTTATTTTCGGGAGGATAAATCGTATCAATTCCACAGCCAAAAACCGCGGCGGTCAGACCGCCTTTTTCGATAGCGGTTTTGTGGGCTATTGTATCGATACCGCGGGCAAAGCCGGAAACGATCGTAAATCCGGCCTCAATTAATTCCCTGACCAGTTTCTCGGCCATCATCCTGCCGTAGGTGGAGGCGCTCCTGGGGCCGACAACCGCAAGACAGGGCCTTTCCAGACAGCTCAAATCGCCGTCATAGTAGATAAAGGGCGGAGGATCATAGATTTCCTTTAGCGCTCTGGGATAGTCTTCCGATTCCAGAACCGCCAGCTTATAAGGGGATTTTTCCAAGAGCTCGAGCTGTTTTTCGGCCTTTTCAAAATCCGCTTCTTTGGCAATTGCCGAGGCCAGTTTGGAGCCTATCGACGGCATATCACCAAAGCCTGACGGGGCCGCATCGAAAACCGCATCAGGAGATTTGAATTTCCCCAGGAGTTTGCGAATCGTTACAGGACCGACCTTCGGCACAGTTGCCAGTGCCAGCCAGGCCAGTCTTTTATCATCATTCAAACTCATTTTCTTTATTGTCTTCTCCCTTATGCTTCAGGATCGCGGCTTTTAAATCATCAAGACCGATTTTCTCTTTGGCGCTGATGAAAATATAACCTTCGCCGAGTTCTGCTTTCCAGAGCGTTATCATCTCCTCATCCCAGAGATCAATTTTATTTATACAAACGATACTGGGCTTGGTTGGAAGACGCCAATTGTATTGCTCCAACTCTTGTTTTAATACATTATAGTCCTCGAGAAAATCATTTTTCTCGCCATCGAGAAGATAAAGGAGTACCGAGGTGCGCTCGATATGTCTCAAAAATTGAAGCCCCAGGCCCTTGCCCACGCTGGCGCCGTCTATAATTCCCGGTATATCGGCCATCCGGATTATCTCGAATTCTTCCACATTTACTATGCCGATATTGGGATTTAGGGTCGTAAACGGATAGTCTGCAATTTTAGGTTTGGCTTCAGACATCGCTTTTAAAAGACTGGACTTCCCGGCATTTGGATATCCCACCAGTCCGACATCCGCAATCAGTTTAAGCTCCAGCCTGAGACGTAACCTTTCTCCCGGCCTGCCGGAATCGGCATGTCTTGGAGACTGATTGGTCGGCGATTTGAAATGTGTGTTGCCCCTTCCGCCGATACCGCCTTTGGCCGCACGATATTTCTCACCGTCCTCAATCAGGTCTGCCAGCAATTCATCAGTTTCAGCATTGAAGATCATAGTCCCCGGCGGCACGCGTACTGTTACATCCTTGCCATCCTCACCGCTCTTATTGCCACCCTTGCCCGGCTGGCCGTTGGTTGCTTTGTAGCTTTTGCGGTATTTTAAGTCCATCAGCGTATTCAGATTGCTGTCAACCTGAATAAAGACAGAGCCGCCTTCACCACCATCGCCGCCATCCGGCCCGCCCTTAGGGACAAATTTCTCTCGCCGGAAGGAAACACATCCGGGACCGCCATTGCCGCTTTTAACTTCGATTTCTACAAGGTCAACAAACATCTCAGGACATTTCAAGGATTTCCATCAAGCTGTCCCGCAGTGTGAGTTTCTCGAGATCACGCTTGAATCTCCCCTGATAGGTAATTGAAATTGCACCGGTTTCCTCCGAGATAACCAGACATACGGCGTCGGATTCCTCGGTGACGCCGATTGCAGCCTTATGTCTCATGCCAAACAGATTTGCAAAGCGGGGATTCTGAGTCATTGGAAGAACACATGCGGCCGCCAGTAATTTCTCATTCCTGATAATTACCGCGCCGTCATGTAATGGTGTATATGGTGTAAATATTGTCGTTAAAAGATCGGAGGAAACCTCGGCCGAGATCTGCCTCCCGGTGGCGATAATGTTTTTCAGCCCGACCTGACGTTCGAGGACTATAAGTCCGCCGTAACGAAGTTCCGAGAGACGGATCGCGCCCTTGACAACCTCGTCAATGGCATGCTCCGATTCGCTTTTCACAAATCGCCGCATGAAGCGTGTGTGCCCGATCTGAGCCAAACCGCCGCGGATTTCAGGCTGGAATACAACTACCAGAACAATAAAGCCGACTGTGGCCAGATTGGAGAAAAGCCATTTCATACCCTCGAGCTGAAACCAGTAGGCCAAAAAGGCCACGATAAAGATAAACACAAGCCCGATCATCATTTGCGCCGAACGAGTGCCCTTCACAAGCTCCAGCAGCTTGAATATAATAAAGGCCACCACGAAGACATCGAGAAGGTCTATGATTGTGAAATCCAGAAACTGGTAGCTGAGTATTTCCATAATTTTACCCGGTTAAAACAGTATAATATTACTATTTTTGGTAAATTGCAAGCAAACTTGAAAGCCAGACATAATTTATCGTCAAATATTGATGTTCAGGAAGGCCCAGAGCGCTTTTTTGGTCGAAAGGACATCATGCACCCGCACAAAATTGGCGCCGTTTTCGACCGCGGCGCAGGCCACCGCCAGTGACTGTTCCAGGCGCTCTGTCTCTGGATATTTATTGTCGACAGAAAGAAAACGTTTGCGGGAAGCACCTACCAGAAGCGGCAAACCGAATTTCTGAAATTGCCCCAGATTTCTTATCAAAGCAAAATTGTGCTCATAGGTTTTGCCGAATCCCAGGCCCGGATCGAGGATCAGCTTATCTCTCGGCAGTCCGGCATCATCTGCAATCCTGATACTTCCTTCAAAATATTCTCCAATCTCTCCTATCATGTCATCATATTTCGGATTCTTCTGCATGGTTTTGGGTTTGCCCTTCATGTGCATAACAACCACAGGCACTTTACATGATGAAGCCAGAGCGGCCATTTTGTCATCTCCGCGCAGACCGGTTACATCGTTAATCATTGACGCGCCCGAATCCAGAGCTTTTTCGGCCACTTCTGCCTTGCAGGTATCGATTGAAATCGGAATTTTTAATTCCGGTGCGATCGCCTCGATTACAGGAATCACTCGCTCAAGCTCTTCCTCAGCACTCACCGGGTCGGAGCCGGGACGAGTGGATTCACCGCCGATATCTATGATATCGGCGCCCTCCTCCCGCATGCGCTGAGCATGTTCGATAGCTTTATCGCGGGGAAAAAAATTCCCGCCATCTGAAAAGGAATCCGGAGTAACATTCAGGATTCCCATAACATAGGGACGGGAAAAATCGAAATGTATTTTTCCGATATTAATCGGACTGAAATTCGGCTTCATCGATTCTATGTTTTGGAGGGAGTAGTCATCTCCTCCAGTTCTTCACCTTTTAGTATCTTATCCAGATCATCACCATCCAGAAGCTCACGTTCCAAAAGAGCCTCGGCTATCTTATGCAATTCATTGAGTTTGTTTTCCAGAAGCTCTCCGGCCTTGTTCTCGGCATCGTCAACAATTTTGCGCACTTCAATATCGATCTGACGGGCGGTCTCCTCGGAATAGTTGCGGTCGCGAACGATATCGCGTCCCAGGAAAACCTCGTTGTCCTTCTTGCCGAATGTAAGTGCACCCAGTGACTCGGACATGCCCCAGTCACACACCATCTTGCGAGACAATTCGGTAGCACGGGCAAGATCGTTGCCGGCGCCTGTGGAAAGATGGTCGAAGACCAGCCTCTCGGCCACACGACCGCCCATGAAGACAATCAGCATGGCCTCAAGATAATCCTTGGTATAGGTACGTTTCTCGTCGACCGGAAGAGATGAGGTCTGCCCCAGAGACATACCGCGCGGAATAATCGTGACTTTGTACACAGGATCGGCCTTGGGCAGAAGTTTTCCGAGCAAGGCATGTCCGGCCTCATGAAAGGCCGTAGTCTTCTTTTCTTCCTCCGTTATAACCAGCGAACGGCGTTCGGTGCCGAGTATGACCTTGTCCTTGGCATCTTCCATATCATTCATATATACTTTATCATGACCGCGCCGCGCCGCCAGAAGCGCCGCCTCGTTTACCATGTTGGCAATATCCGCCCCCGACAATCCGGGTGTGGCGCGCGCCAGAATTTCCAGATCGACATCATCGGCCAGATTGATCTTTCTGACATGAACCTCGAGAATTCCCTCACGGCCTTTAACGTCGGGCTGATCGACCACGATTCTACGGTCGAAACGGCCGGGACGCAAAAGCGCCGGGTCGAGCACATCGGGACGATTCGTGGCGGCAATCAGGATCACTCCGTCATTGGCATCAAAACCGTCCATCTCGACCAGAAGCTGATTCAAGGTCTGCTCGCGCTCGTCATGACCGCCTCCCAGACCTGCGCCGCGATGACGTCCCACGGCATCGATCTCATCGATAAAAATAATGCAGGGCGCATTCTTCTTGCCCTGATCGAAAAGATCACGGACACGCGAGGCGCCCACGCCCACGAACATCTCCACGAAATCCGATCCGGACATGGAGAAAAACGGCACACCGGCCTCGCCTGCAACGGCTCTGGCAAGCAGAGTTTTTCCGGTTCCGGGGGAGCCCAAAAGCAAAGCGCCCTTGGGAATTTTTCCTCCAAGTTTCTGGAATTTGCCCGGCTCCCTCAAAAATTCGATTATTTCCTCAAGCTCCTCTTTGGCCTCATCACATCCGGCCACATCTGCAAAAGTGACCTTGGGACCGACATCCGAGGCCAGACGCGCCTTGCTTTTGCCGAATGAGAAGAGCCCCTTGGGACCGCCGGACTGCATCTGACGCATCATGAAGAAGAAGAACAGGATCAAAAGAATCCAGGGCGCCGAACCGATCAGGATCGTGATCCAGCCCCAGTCATCTATTTTGGCCTTGATTACAACATCTTTCTCGAGCAGAAGCTTAACCTCTTCGTATGATTTCACAGGCACAATGGTCGTAAAGCGCTGAAACTGCTTGTTTGTGCCTCGTACGGTGCCGGAATAGGGCTGCCTGAACTTGCCCTCAATTTCCTTCTCCGACATAACGACTTCCTGAATATTATCATTCTTAAGCTGCTTGATATACTGGCTGTACTCAAGATCGATAATATCCCCGCCCCCTGTGGAAAGCATCTTAAAGGCAAAGATGAAAACTATAATGATTATCGCCCAGAAGAAGAGGGTGCGGCCGCTTTTCTTCCAGTTGAACTCATCCTTACGGTCATCGCCCGAAGGTCTCTTCTTGTCAACCGGCTTGCGAGGCGGCCTGTCGTCATTATCATCATCTGAAAAATATTTTCTTAAATTCTCTTTCAATCCTTATCCTTTCTCGTTCCTGTAAGCTATGAACGGAAGGCCGCGAAACATGCCGGCATCATCCAGGCCATAACCCACTACAAAGCGATTCGGAATCTCAAAACCGATATATTTTATATCAAGTTCAATTTCCCTGCGTTCCGTTTTATCCAGAAGTGTTACAATCTCAAGCGATTTCGGTTTCCTCATTAAAAGATTGTGATAGATATAATTCAATGTCTTTCCGCTGTCAACTATATCTTCTACGATTATAACATCTTCCCCTGATATATTTCGGCTCAAATCCAGAATGAGCTTAACATTTCCCGATTCATGCGGGTCATCATCATAGCTTGATACCATCATGAAATCAATCTCATGCTTTATATCCAGATTTCTCGCCAGATCAGCCAGGAAAACAAACGATCCTTTCAATATTCCAATTAAGATCGGCTTTTTTCCGGAATAATCCCGATTTATCCGATCCGCCATCTCCGAGACCCTGTTTCTAATCTCGGTCTCGCTCAACATCTGCGTCAATTCCGCAATATTATTCGACATTTCTAACAACTTTTTCGGCCCAAAGTTTCACGGGCTTCCTGCTTGAATTATCGAGTTTGAAAAGCTCCGAAATCTCATGACCGATTACCCAGGCAATCTCCCCTTTGCATACCAACAGTGGAGTTTCCGGCCTGAGGGCGCGAGGTATTTTGCGATCGGTGAAGAAATCGCTCAATTTCTTTGCATCTTTCATACCAAGCGGTTGAAAATAATCGCCTTCCCCGAACTGTCTGATTTCGATTTCACCCCGGAGCTTATCAAAATCGAGAAATACACCATAATTGTTCTTCGAATGTTCTACCTCAGAAGCTTTGCTCACTAACTTCGAATTTAACACTATATTGAAACTATGCAACACGCTTTTTCCGGGAATTGTTGCCGTTTCAGGTTCGATTTTTGACTGCGGTTTGAATACGATCAGACTTTCAGCCGCTTTTTCGATCATCAGTTTCCCGCCCAGATCGGCACGTGTACCGGTTGGGCTGACTGCGACATCCAACGCTGAGTCGATTAGATCGAAGGCTGTGATTCCCCGAATATTCCCGACCAGCCTCTGGATTGATTTTTTGAGGATATACCGTTTTAGAATTCTATCGAGCTTGATAAACCTGACGAGACTGATAATAATGTTGTTTTGCAGAGAATATTGGGCATACTGATCAATAAAATCTGCGGCATATTTCTCGAAATACTCTGAAGCTTCGAATGCAAGCCTGGAAAGCCTTGCCACCGATTCATAGACTCCGGGATTTATCTCATCGGTGATCTTCGGCAGGATGATGTTCCTGATTTTATTTCTGGTATAATCGCTCTGCAGATTGGAGGCATCGATTCTGTATGAGATCCTGCTCTCATCGAGATAATCAAGAATATCCGCTTTCCTGATATTCAGAAGCGGCCTTATGATTTTGCCAGATTTTGCGGGCATCCCGGAAAGGCCGGCAAGTCCACATCCGCGAAAAGTATTGGCAAGGATTGTTTCAATATTATCGTCCAGAGTATGCCCCAGGGCGATTTTATTGCAGTTATTTTTTTCCGCAATCTCTTCATAAAAATGCATGCGGCTTTTTCTGGCCTCTGCCTGAATATTGCCGGGGGAATCTTTGAATCCCGATAAATCGGCAGTTTTGACTTCTAATGGCAAATCGAGCTTTTCCGCGAGTTGGCGGCAGAATTTTGCATCAAGTTCGGAATCCTCGCCCCGGAGTTTGTAGTTGACATGAGCGAGATACAGCTCAAGCGCTTTTTCCTGTTTCAGGGAATTCAGAACATGCGCCAGGCACACCGAATCCGGTCCTCCG
>WJIM01000003.1 GCA_014730285.1 Candidatus Zixiibacteriota bacterium | reverse complement strand
GAAAACGACAGGCAGAGATAGAGAATAATTGTCAAGAACGCGATAGCAATCAGTTTCGCCATTTCCTTTGATTCTCTGTCAATTCTCGCTCGTCTAATCATAATAACCTCACAGACTATATGTTCAGGCATTAATAAAAGCAAGCGTTGTGCCATAACGCCGAATTTTGGGCTGAGAAATACCTCAAATAGTTGCTAATCATAAGAATAGGTCAGTCTTATATTTCCGCTATAAAAGCCGGAAAAACGCCTTTTTTGCAAAAATTTGCATAGAATTTCTCTAAAAAAGCTGCAAATCAAATTCACTCTCGGAGGGGTGTTGAAAGTATTTCGGACGGCTAATTGAAAGGAGGATTGAAGCATGAATCTATACGGCCGTCTGATGGTCAATTTATCTGAAGAGCGCGATTTCGACCGGGAGCGTTTTGCGGACTTAATCAATGCCGCTATAAAGCCGCCTCGAAATGTGAGCGCTGAAGATATTTATGTGCGGGCGATTTATCTGGTGTCCAATAAGGTTAATTCGTATGGAGGCAGATTTCCCGATGATGAGCTTTCGAATTTATGTGAGCTGATAATCGATTCGCCGGTTTTGGTTGGACATAATAAGAGCGGTCTGCCGATTGCGAGAAATTTCAAGGCTGAGGTGATTGAGAGGGGGGATGAAAAATGGGTGAAGGTCTGGTTTTACTGGCTGAAAGAATCGGAGGGCAGTAAGGCGCTGCTTTCGAATATCGACGGCGGGATTTACAAAGAGGGCTCGATCGGCTTTATATTTTCGCGGCCTGAATGCAGTATTTGCGGGGATGATATCCGTAACTGCTCACACGCGCCCTTGAAACGATATCCCACCGAGAACGGAGAACAGGTCTGCCACTACGATTACCGTAATATCGAAAAAGTTCTCGAGACATCGCTGGTTTTCCGAGGCGCAACTCGAGATACCCGGGTGACCAACGAGCTGATCGCCGATATGGCGGGCGAAACTTCGGAAGCGGATACGAATCGTTACAAACTTAAACGGATTAAGGATTCGGCGATTATCGCATTCGGGCATGAGGACATTCTTTTTACTGTGATCTTTCCGCAATTCAACCTGTCATCTTTGAAGACAAAAAAGTCGCTGGTAGGTTATCCGGTTTCAAGGGAAAAGGAAAGCCATTTGAACCTCAGGCTGGATAAGCTGAAGGGTAAACAGGAATCGGGAAAGCTGGAAATTACGAAGAAAACCAGAAACGGCTTTCATCTGAACCTCAAAGGCGGGACATTGGACGGGAAATATCTGATACGCCCGGCCTTCTGGGATAGAAAGAGATTGATTCTGTTTACGAGGCTGGCCTAAGAGCCTTCCTCTTCAGTCAAAGGGTCGGACTCGATCAGGAGGATATGCGACTTCCCGAATTTGCCGGTGGAGTACATGCGCACCAGGCCAATTCCCGATACGAGATATTCGGTATCGGTTTTGATAACCTCATCAGTTCCACGCAAGCGGTATTCGGATTTCACGATATGTGCGGTGTAAGCGCCGGCGGGCACCACGATATTTTCGGTACCCATGTAGGTGCGGGTGATCTCGTATCCGAAGCCATAGTTCAGGTAAAAGATGATCTGTTCTTCGTTGTCACGGTAGAGCGGAGGGACGTAAAACGACCAGCTCTCATCAGCGCGCAGACGGTCGGGGAATATTTCGGGTATGTTTATGAAATAGAAGAGGGAGTCATGCCCCTCGATCTTCTGGTAGAATCCGGTCATCGCTACAGATTTGGTGGTAATAATAAGCCGGGCCAGTTTTTCAGAGGGGAATCCGATATCATAGGTCGTTTGATTACCGGAGACATCCTCGGTAATCAGGGTGACCAGGCTGGTATCGACATCAATCGTGAGATTGGGAGTATAGCCGTAGATGCTGTCGAACTGCTGATAAAGATTGGCATGACTTAAATCCAGACCCAATAATGATTCGGTCCTGGCCGGAACACGATCGGCCGAAGTGGTATCGTCATCCTCGCAGTAAACTAAGGTGAGAACAAGACATAATGCTACAAATGAAATGATAAACGCCTTCATAAACACAACCTCTCTTTCTGAGGAGAAAAATAAGACTATGGAAGTACCCGTCAACAAAAACAATGCGAATCCAAGCAATATACAGCCGGCCAAGCTGAATTTTCTTCTGGCGCTGGTGCTGACTTTATGCGGTGTGCTGGCAGGATACTTCGCCACGGTTTACGAGATCAAGATGAACCTGGCACATAAGGCGGAAAACAGCGCGCTCTTGAATCTCGAAAAACGGGTGCTGAGCCTGGAGATATATCTGAAGGAGCGGATGGTCACCCGCGATGATTTTTATCTTTTCAGGGAGAATCTGGAGAAGAGGTTCAGTCAGCTTGAGAATAAGGAATTCAAATAAAGGGAGAGGATATGGAAGATGTGATCGTCAGCCTGCTGGAGATTTCCAAGCATCTGGATGAATCCAACCTGGGGGAGTTCGATTTCGGCCAGCTCAGGGATGCGCTTTTGAAATTCGAGGAGAAGGCTCCGGGGATTCTTCAGATGCGCAAGGACTATCGTGTCCTCAGCAATCATCTGATGCTGAACGTGATGAGCAGGATCAGGGCATTAAAGAGGGCCGGAGATCGGAGGGCATCGGCATTCTGGGAGGAGGAGATGGTAAATTCGAGCCGTCTCACTGCGCAGAGATTGATCGAAATCGATAACCGGCTCAAGAAAGAGTTGAACTGTGTGCTTTCGACAAGACCGCATTTCCGGCGGACGGTGGTCGAGAACGGTAAGAGGTCGGATGAAAAGAATTATAAGATCGGAGGGTAGTTGATACCCTCGAATAAAAGGCTTTTACGAAAGGAGAGGTAGATGAGTGTGAGAGAGCAGAATCTTGAAACAGTGGCGCCGGTTTTTGCCACATTCTCGATCCATCAAACGGGCGGCGAGGATGACCTGGCAGATACCGATATCGGTAATGCGGTAACATTGACCGGCGATTTCGAAATCGGCCCGGCTGTCAATAGCTCGATAGCGCTGGGCAAGCTGATAGCGTTATCGCTTTCGGATATCGATACCGGCAGACGTGTGGCCACGGTGCAGATCGGGGGAGTGATGACATTGCCGATCACAACCACATATCCAACGGTCGGTGACAGAATAGTCGGCGGAGCCTCCGGCACAGTCAAACAGGCGCCGGCGCTGGCCTCGAATGATCCGGCCGGCGGCAATATCGCCCGCGGCACGGTGCTGGAAGTCAATGGGACATCATCATGTACAGTCTATATGCCATAAAGGAGATAAGATGGAGAAACAAAATCTTGATGAACTGGGAGTTCCGGAATCATTTCTGGAATTAATCGAAAAAGAGGAGAAGCCAGAGGGCAAGGCTGACCTGACCCGTGCCTCGCAGATTAAGATCGATCGGGATACATATCTGGAGGCGCAGGCGCGCGGCATGAGCTTAAGCGAGCTTCTGGAATCGGACGGCTACGATCCCTCAACAGACGGTTCACCGCTGGACGCATTCGAAAGGCAGCTCGCGTATCATGGAATCAAAGTAGCGGGACGTGATGCTATCACGGTTGAGCAGTTCTTCCAGACGGCATCGTCCTTGATGCCAGAATTTATTATGCGCGAGATCAAACGCGGGATGGAGCTTCGCCCGGAGTACAACCGTCTGATCGCGGCCTCGTCGAATATAAATTCCAGCCGCTACACCCCGCTGTACATAGATACATCCCCGGTCGATACCAGGCTCTCACTGCGTCAGATCGGCGAGGGTGCGGAGATACCGCAGATTCATATCACGGAGCAGTTGAACACGATAACCGTTCCGGATTACGGGGTGGCACTCAAGACCTCGTATAAGGCGCTCAGGCATCGTTCCACAGCGCAGTTCAAGGTCATACTGTGGTATATCGGTTTTCGTCTGCAGGCGGACAAGGTGGCCCTGATTGCGGATGTGATTAAAAACGGTGATGGCAACGATAACGCTGCCCAGGTGGTGCAGGCCGACAGCTCCGGCACTCTGGACTATGATGATTTCGTGAAGTTCTGGGTGGAGTTCGCGCCGTATGAGATGAACACATTGATCTGTCACAAGGATATGATCCGCAAGATTCTGAATCTGACCGAGTTCAAGGATCCACAGGCCGGATTCAGGTTCCAGTCCTCCGGCAAGCTGGTAAATCCGCTGGGAGCATCGCTGGTCAGGTGTGACGAGGTTGCGGATGATTTGATTGTCGGCCTGGATCATCGTTTTGCGGTGGAGGAGGTCATTTCTCAGCCGCTGATGGTCGAGTTCGACAAAATCATCGAGCAGAAATTCGAGGAGGCTGTAATCTCCGAATCTGTCGGGTACGCCAAGATTATATCCGAGGCCTCGATGGTTCTGGATACGGTTTATGTTTAATTAAATCAATCGGCCGCCTCTTTATGAGGAATGCAAAGATAAGAGGCGGCCGCGGAGTTTTATTATGCTGAAATTAATCAACAATTCAACAGCATTCTACGGGACCGGGTTATCGCTGCAGAAGAAGCTGTTCAAGATCAAAACCGGATCGTATGCGGGACGAATTGTGGCGATCTATCCAACCACGCCCTCGACAATCATGCTGTCGTATTCCGATCCGCCGTATTTATCCTGGTCTACGCCGTATCATGTGACCACCAATTCGGCCGATTATCCTGCCGGATGCTGGATGGATACGAACGGCGATATATATGTGGCTTATACAGCGGAGACATCACTGAATCTTACGCACAAAAAGCTGAATTTCGTCAACGGCTACTGGTCTGCCGGGAATATCGCCACGATTTATAATGCGGATTCGAATTATTATCCCGGCCTGTTCAAGGATTACTACGGCCGTTTGTGGGTTTGCTGGACACGCTTCTCCGGCGGCACGTGCAGCCTGCATATAAAAATCTCCGGGGATGAGGGTGATACCTGGGATTTTGGCCCGGATGATGAGGGCCTGATTCTTGCCACCGGGCAGAACTCCATATTCAGCAGGTTCGAGTTCCTTTCCACCTACCTGTACTGCTTTTACACGATAGACCAGAACCGTCTGGCATATAAACGCATCCACATGAACGGCGCGGCCTGGGAGTCGGAGGTGGAGCTGTATAATGGTTTGGGGCTGGGTGATAATTTTCATACATCTGTTTCCGATGATCTGAAAATCGCCCTGGCATTCGCGCCCGAGGGAGATCTTTTTTACAAGGAATTTGACGGCGCGGTCTGGAGCGGAAATATTCAGGTCGACAGCGATGTCAGCGTGGCGCCGGCAGTCAAACATAACGGCTCGACCGCCTTCGTGTTCTACGGCAAGGAGATCGGCCCGAATCAAAATCAATTCTACTACAGTATGAAAAGTGGGAGCGGATTTACCTCGCCCTCGAGTGTGACAGGAGCGCTGGCGGCATTCGACAGGGTGATGTGCTATCGTCCGGAGGCTATGGCCAAATATTATGACAGGTCTGCCCCGGCTGCCGATGACTCGGGCGCCGATGTTTATCATCCGGATTCGGGGAAGCTTTTGAAGGATGATGGGGACGCCCTGCTTCTGGGGCAGTTCGAGAAGTTCAGCCAGGTTCATATTTCACTTTCGACCGCAGGTTCGGGCGGCGCGGTGACATGGCATTACTGGGATGGTTCCAACTGGAAGAATTTCGTGCCGATTTCGGGGGAATACAATTTCGATTCCACACCCTCGCGAATCCGTCTCTGGCAGGATGCCAGCGATATGCCCTCAGACTGGCAGTCGTCGGTGGTGGCAGGGCATTCCAAGTTCTGGATCAAGGTTGTGGTTTCCTCGGACTTTGCCTCCGCACCGGTCGGTTCACAGATAACCTCGGCAGAAGACCTGCCGTTTGTAACATCGCTGTAAGGGGGAACGATGGCATTTACTAATATCACGATTGTACGAAAACATCTGGCCGAATTCAGACGGCCGCAGAAGCTGGTGGAGAATCTTCTCTTTCGTCTGAGCGGAGACGAACCTCTGGAACTCCCACATAAGGGAATCAGGATCGGGACCGAAAAGGTCAAGGGCAAAGAGTTCAATCAGCCTCAGTCCGAGACCATTACGATTGCTGCAAATCCGGTCAGCCTGGGTCATTCGAATTTGGTAGCGGACAGTGTGGTGGCGGCAAGCGATCGGTCACTGACAAAAATTTACCGAGAGAATATCGATTATCTGGTTGACTACTCTGCCGGGACTGTCTCCAGAATCGAGGGCGGCGAGATCGAGTCGGGGCAGGAAATCACGGTCTGGTACTACCATTATCGTTTATATCAAAAGGACAGCGACTACGCTATCAGCTACGCTTCCGGCAAAATCACACGGCTTCCCGAGGGCAGCCTTGAGGACGGCCAGATTGTATGGGTGGATTATGAGATCGAGACAGGGATTTTCTCGGACGAGATGATTACCCGCTCGGTCGAGGAAGCCCACTTGATTGTGCACGGATGTATCGCAGAGGA
Source organism: Candidatus Zixiibacteriota bacterium (assembly GCA_014730285.1). Taxonomy (GTDB): domain Bacteria; phylum Zixibacteria; class MSB-5A5; order JAABVY01; family JAABVY01; genus JAABVY01. The sequence goes on along the minus strand of WJIM01000003.1, from coordinate 4,137 downwards.
ATACCTGGAAAGCTCCGACAGTCTTCTGGAACTGGCCGAGACCTACATCGCTCTGGAGATTCTTTCTCGAATGAAGGGGCTGGAGGTGATGCAGTCGACTTATGTCAATCCCTCGGTCAAAAGCTCGCTGGGAAAGGAATATCTGGAGCTGGGACAGTCTTACCGCAGTGAGGCCGACAGGATACTGGTCAGGTTTGGAGCAACCTCCGAGGGACTGAACTCCGGGCTTAAGATCAGGAATAATCCATAGGATAGAAATGAGGTGAAGAATGACAGATACACTGGCTTATTTACGCGGGCACAGGCTCTGGCTGATACGAGATTTCGTGGTCTGGGGTCAGATGTCGGCGCATGAGTTCTCATTTTTGATAACCACGCTGGACCAATCGAACAAGCGTATTATGTTTTTGTCGGTGCCGCTGGGCGGGGATTTGCAGAAAGTCAATTTCTCTGACCTGACGGATTTCAGGGGCAATAATCTCCCGGAGAATTTATCCAATCCCAAGGTTATACCCCTGCCCAAGACTGACGTGGGAACCGTGGTGGTGGGCAGAGAGGACGCCGGATCATTTTCTATGGCGAAGACATCACAATCGGATGCCAACGGTATCTGCGATCTTCTGGTAATGGAGGTGGGATAAAATGTATACGGTTGTAATGAATATCTGCCCAAAGTGCGGGCAGATCGTAGTCGATTCACCGGACAGAGTGCGTTTGTGCTGTCCGGTCTGCCGCAACAGATGGAGAATTTATCCGGGCGGAAAAATCGAGGCGAGGCTTACGTAGTGGCGTCGAAAAAGAAGGCTTCAGCAAAAAAGACAAAAGGCAATAAGAAGGCCGCGCCATCCAAATTGAGCGATCTTGAGGTCCTGCAGGAGATTCAGGATGATATATTTTTGCGGCTCAAGGAAGGGGATTATCAGCCCAAGGTGGCGGATTTGATCCGTGTGCTGGAAAATAAACATAAGCTGAAGCTAAGACTTAAGGGCGACGGCAAGAAGAATTTCTGGGATCTGGTGGAGCAGATTCGAAGGGAGGAACTTGAAGGAAATGATGAGGAATAAAATCAGCCTGTTCTGGGCGGTCTGTCTGGTATTGATATGCCAGAGCCTTCTTGCGAGTGATATTGCTTATATAGTGGGAGATCCCGCGGCTATCGGCGGCGATACGATTTTCGTGCAGAGGATCGAAAACAGGCTGGGATATGATGTGCGCCTGATCGATGATGATGCGGTGGATACGTTTTCGAACTGGAGCGGTAATTTCATTGGAATTGTAGTCTCTGATCTTGCCTATTCCACCAAAATGTCTGCATTGCGGGATACCGCTGTGGGAATTTTCACGATGGATAGATATACGGATAATGAGTTCGGGCTGGCCAATACGAATTATCGTCCGGGAGGACATGGCAGGTGTCTGGTAAATAACAGAAATCTGGATTTTATCTGCGCGCCGGAGGCGGATACGATTTTTCCTTACCAGTACGACAATCAATATCTGTACTATTACGGGGACCTGGCCGAAGGATCCCGGGTGCCGTTTAACACGCCTGACTTCGTATCGCATGACACCGCATGTGTGATTTTGCTTGATGATGATTCGGTTACGATTGACGGTGACAGTGCGGTTGCAAGAAGAGCGTTCTGCGGTCTTTTTCGCAATCCGGAAATAATGGATTACTGCCATTCATGGAGGCTGTTCGACAGGCTGTTGGCCTGGGTGTGCGAGGATACCGCAAATGGCGGGCTTGTGGGATATGATTGCTGGGGCGGTCATTTGGATATCGACGCCTGCTGGTGCGAAATGACCACGGCTCAAAACGATTCTTCTACTTACAACACTGAATTCAGGTTCGGCTTTGATCTGGACGATATCATCAGTTTCTGGCGGCTGACAAATCCGCAAAGAAAGGTGCGTGAGGGATATAATTGCGACAGCCTCCGCCTGATGTTTCCGGTTTTTACACTGGGGATAAACGGCACACCGCCGGATACGATTATGGATGTGCGCTATACCGCTTACCGGATTATCAGGGACGAGAAGTGGCACGGCCCGCCGCCCAACTCGGGAGGCGATCCGTATGGGCTGGACTCGACCTGGGTTACGCGCTGGGATTGTGTGTCGGGAAACTCACCGGTGCCATGGGATACGCTCGACCTTAGGGCGGGTGTCGACTACGAGGCATTGGCGCTGGATACATTCAGATTGAATTATCCCGAGGATTCTATCGGGGATACGGTACGGTTTATGATTCCGGGTTCGGTCTTCGATAGCTGGGCTGATACCTCGGAAAATAACGGCCTGGTTTTGAAAGTCACGGCGCTTTATGATTCGCTTTCGAATGTTGAATACAGCGCGCATTCTCCAATCGAAAACGCCCTTTCGAATGGTATGAGGATTCAGGCCTGGTTCAGCCCGGTAGAAGAATCGGAAACAGGATATGTGTCTGATGTGATCGGCGCGGGCATTATGGAAAAGCCGGGAAGAAAGATAATCAGATAAAAACAGGGGATACGATGATGAGAAAAATCAAACTGATATTATGCGGTCTGCTTGTAGTTGTATTGAACACAGCTTCGGGTTTGAAAGCGTTCGATATATATCCCGAGGTCGCGGGGAATGGCGAGACTGACAGCATAGTGCTGACATTCGAGACATTCGATACAACAGCGCTGCCGTTGGCTGCCAATCCCGACAGCCTGAAGATACTTCGCTTTGGCCCGGATGGGAGCCGTCTGGATTCATTGGGCGAGGATGCATCCAACGTCAGCAATATTCGTGAAGGCAGCTATGAGATTCGTTTCAGGGGATCGAATGCTTCGGGATCGAAGGGTAGATATTCGATTCGAGCGTATGCATATATCGGCGGGCAGATCAGGGGCGCGGCTTCCGGGGGGTACTATGTCAAAGAGGGCAACTGGGACGATCTTGATTCCACCAATATTTATGCCAGAGCAGCGCTGGACACATTGCAGGATGGTTTCGCCAGCCAGATTTATCAGTCTAATCTGGATGTGCCGGTTTCCTCCAGATCGATCCTGACGGAAGCGGATAATATAGGGATCAACTGGCTGGATATCGATAATGCCACGGCTGCCCAGGTTTTTCCAAGTACGATGTTCGGAAATCTTGTTGGCATTGTTAATGTGGATACAGGCAGTATTGCGCGGTCTGTCTGGGATGACGATTTGGTCGGCCAGAATTCTCGTACGGTGGATATGTCTTCCTGCGGATCGGGCAGCGGAGCATACCCTTGCAGTCTGTATGTCTTCAACTCAGCGGACACATCAGCAATGCAGGGAATCAGAGTGCGCTTTTTGAATGCATCTGAGACCGCGACCGAGGCAGTCGGTACCAGCAATTCGGAGGGCCTGGTTGTGGCTTCTCTCGATGCGGCGGGATATCGTATCTGGGCTTACAAGGCGGGAATCGAGTTTGCCAGCCAGCCTGATTCGATAGAGGTAGCCTCGCCCTCGGCCAATGATACGATCTGGGGCAGCAGCTTCGATCCGGGCGAGCCGGTCTCGCCGAATTTATGCCGTGTATTCGGGTGGGTCTTCGATCTTTCAGGGTACGGCATCTCGGGTGTGACTGTGATGGCGAGGTTGAACAAATCGTCGGTCAGATATAATGGTTCGATGATATCTCCATTTTACCGCACGGCATCCACGGACAGCACCGGTTACTGGTATCTGGATTTGATACCGAGCGAGAATCTTGAGCCTGTGTGTGAGTACGAGATTGTGATTTATTATGAATCGGGACGGATTGCCCGCAGGCGGCTGGAGGTGCCCGATCAGGCAAGCTGGGAACTGGGCTGGTAGATATTTTACAGGGATCATAGATATGGGTGTCATTCTGAACGAAGTGAAGATTCTGTTTGATACTTAAGAGATTCTTCGGTCGCTGCGCTCCCTCAGAATGACAACATGGATGTGTTTTCATGCCCAAACGATTTTGGGCATGCCACGCATAAGTTAGTAATGTTTCGGCGGTGCACGATGACTGGCTGTCCCATTAGAGAGATTTTTGAAGTTCTGTCATTTCATGTTCCCGATGAAATCGGGAATGTGAACTGACAGTTATATAATATCCAGTACAATACAAGATTACTAATGTGGTCCGTCAGATCACAAT
>WJIM01000329.1 GCA_014730285.1 Candidatus Zixiibacteriota bacterium | reverse complement strand
TTTCCATATATTTGTACTGATAACGGAAATTCCATGAGCCGGGATCTTTGGTCTTGCCGGCGGTTACTCCGATCAGCCAGCCGATATTATCTTCATCGGCGGCAATATTAGTACCGAAATTGGTGAAGAATGCTGCCGGTATATTTCTGATTTTGGTTCCGGCCTCGGCAAAGATATCGACCTCATTGAAGTCCTCCATATATCTGCCCTCATCGTCCAACGAATTTCCGGAGCTGAAATCCGCCTCGAAGAACGGCCTGAATCCCTGAGCGTTGACATAATCCACATATCCGCCGCCCAGAATTATATAGCCCGGTGTATCTGCCAGGTCGAATTTCAAACCTCCCTGGGTACCGATGACATAGGAATCCTCATCGGAAGAGCGCTCCTCGATCCAGAAAAATCCGGCATTTAGAAAGAGCGAAATCTCCTGAAGGCCATGCTGGATACTCCCGGCCACACCCTCAAGAGTCAAATCCGGATCCCATATTAGCTCAGATTTGCCAACAGCCATAAACGGATTTTTCATTTTACCGGCCATCAGGGAAAGCCATTCGACCGCCGACGGCTCCCATGTAACATAGGCCAGATTAATTCCCAGACTCTTGGTGGAGAAAGCATCGTCAAGGCTCTGGTTATTGGAAACCGGATCATCCGAACCGGATGACATCTGGAATATCGCCATAATCTCGTCATTGACCTGTGCTGTCAGGCCGAAACGCAGCCTGATCCTGTGACGGTAACGGTCGTAGTATCCCTCCCAGTCGATTGTCTCACTGCGATATCTGAAGTCTCCCTTGAATTTGATTTTGCTTTCCTCACCCGATGCCTGTGGTGCAATGAAATGGACTGCCATTAGGCCCAATAGCAGTAAAATGATTGTGTTTTTCATGATCCCTCTTGATAGTTACACGTTCCTATTGGAGGGAAAATATGATTTTATGTTGGTGTTTGCAAATAAAAAGCTAATTAAACTCTAACATTTCAAAAACTGTAAAGAACTTTTGCGTGGAAAGAAATAGCAGGTTCTTAATAGGTGCTGAACAGCCGTCCCCAGTTCACGCGCCCGGGAAAGTGGACGATATTATAAAACGGTATGGTTACGACTTTATCGATATAGGGCGGCCCCCATTGGGGAGCATTCGGATCGGGCTTCCATGAAAAATAGGTAAATACTGCCTTGCCCTTAATCAGGTTTTTATCCAGAAATCCCCAGTTACGCGAATCCTCGGAATTGTCACGATTATCCCCCAGAACGAAAACATGCCCCAGCGGCACTTGTTTGGGACCGAAAAAGTCGCGATTGGAGAAATCGGCCGGTATTATTTTGTCATCGGCGTATCTGGCGTTTTCCGGTAATGGCACCGGTTCACCGTCGACATAAAGCTGTTTGGCAACTATCTCGACCGTCTGCCCCTCAACAGCCACTACCCTCTTAATAAAATCCTTGCTCGGATTGAGCGGATATTCAAAAATGATGACATCGCCGACCTTTGGATCGCCAAAATGATAGATAAACTTATTTACGAAGATGAAGTCACCCTTGACCATAGTACCGACCATGGAATTGGAATCCACACGATACGCCTGAACTACAAAAATCCTCAGGATTACCGCGATTACCAAAGCGATTAATACCGCTTCGATTATATCCTTAATTCTGGCCCGTGCACGTCGTTTTTGACTGCGGGTCTGCCTAATAGTCTTAACGTTTGAAGCGTTTTGCACATCCTGCATAGTTATATGATATATCGGTAAATAGAGGAGAATAATTGAGAGAATCGTGAGAGAATTAGTTACTCTTTTTCGAGCTGAAGCACTGCTAAAAAGGCTTCCTGCGGAATTTCCACATTTCCGACCTGTTTCATGCGTTTTTTGCCCTCTTTTTGCCTTTCCAGCAGTTTCCGCTTGCGGGTAACATCTCCCCCGTAACATTTAGCGGTAACATTTTTGCGAATCGCTTTGACCGTTTCGCGGGCTATGGGACGATTCCCGATAGCAGCCTGAATAGCGACCTCAAACAGTTGGCGGGGAATAAGTTCACGCAGTTTGCTGCAAAGCTGACGCCCGCGGCTGTAAGCCTTTTCGCGATGCAAAATGTACGAAAACGCATCAACCGGCTGGGAGTTTATAAGTATATCCAGTTTAACGAGATCGGATTTTTTGTAGCCGTGATATTCATAATCGAGCGAGGCATAGCCCCGGGTGTGGGATTTTAGTTTATCGAAAAAGTCGAAAATAATCTCCGCCAGGGGAAGTTTGTAATTAAGGCTCACACGGGTGGTATCCAGATATTCGGTGGTCTCATAGATTCCACGGCGGTCGGTTACCAGCTTCATGATATTCCCGATATAATCCGAGGGCGAAATCATCTTGGCATCCACATACGGCTCCTCGATAAAATCGATATCCTGCTGTGAAGGCAGATTTGAGGGATTTTCGATTGCCATCACCTCGCCGTCTTTCATAGTGACACGATATTCCACATTGGGCACGGTGTTGATAATATTCAGATCGTACTCACGGGTCAAACGCTCGCGGATAATCTCCATGTGTAAAAGCCCCAGAAATCCGCATCTGAAACCGAAACCAAGCGCGGCCGAAGTCTCCGGGATGAAAATCAGCGAGGAATCGTTAAGCTGCAGCCTCTCGAGTGCATTGCGAAGCTCCTCGTAATTTTCTGCCGCGGCAGGATAAATTCCGGCGAAAACCATAGGCTTGATATCCCTGAAGCCCGGCAGCGGTTTCAAATCCTTTCCATCCCCGATAAATATCGTATCCCCCACTTTGGTATCAGAAACGGTCTTAATCGAGGCCACAATATACCCGACCTCGCCCGCAGACAGCTTTTTGGCTTTGACCTGTTTAAGCTTCAGGTAGCCGGTCTCGATCACCTCGAACCTCTTATTGGGGGCGCGAAGTTTAATCATATCGCCCTTTTTAATCTCACCGTCCACAACTCTGATATAGGGGATTGCGCCTCGGTAAGACTCAAAAATGGAATCGAAGATCATGGCGCGAAACGGCTTTTGCGGATCGCCGGTAGGAGGAGGAATATAGCTTACTATAGCCTCCAGAATAGCCTCCACTCCGGTGCCTAATTTGGCGGAGACCTTGAAAATCTCTTCCGATTTTACTCCCAGAAGATCCATAATCTGTTTTTCCACACCGTCAACATCAGCCGCAGGTAAATCGATCTTGTTGATAACCGGAATAATTGTCAGGTCGTGTTCGAGCGCCATATAGAGATTGGAAACAGTCTGCGCCTCGATTCCCTGTGATGCATCGACCACCAGAAGAACACCCTCGCAGGCGGCCAGTGAACGAGAAACCTCGTAGGTAAAATCGACATGCCCGGGAGTGTCGATCAGGTTCAGAACGTAACTATTGCCGTCCGGGGAATCGTAATCCATACGCACGGCATGAAGCTTGATCGTAATCCCTCGCTCCTGCTCCAGGCCCATCGAATCCAGAATCTGTTTGACATTTTCACCCGGCTCTATCATGCCGGTCAGTTCCAGCATACGGTCGGCCAAGGTCGACTTGCCATGGTCGATATGGGCGATAATCGAGAAATTTCTGATAAACTTCATATCCATAACGGCGGGAATAATACGATTATTATAAAGCCTGTCAATAAACTTATTATGTCTGATAAAAATAGATTTGACACTGGTTCATTTATCCGTCTAGACCTGCGGAGGCTTTTTGCGGATTTTTGATATTTTTGGGATTGAATCAGGGCAGAAATTGTATAACCTTTAGAGGACTGAATTATAAATTTCAAAAACCGGCAGAGAGAGATCGATATGATAAAGATCGGATTCCTTCTTGTAATTTTAGGTTTATCCGGCATTTTAATCGTAGGCTGTTCCGATTCGGCCTTTCAGGTTCAGGTGGGCGAAACAGTCGATATCGGTTATGGAAATTCGGTTTATGTGCCGGAAGCCGATTTGACCATTTCCTTCAACGGCAAAGTGGCCGATTCGCGCTGCCCGATAAACGCTTATTGCGTTTGGGCCGGACAGGCTGAGGCAGAGTTCACGATTCGAAAAGGTGACGGAATGCCCGTTATCTCGAGAGCAATCCAAAGCCCGAATCCAAATTTAACCAAACCTGCAATATATCCGGGCTATGAGATCAGGATGGTAGGGCTTCATCCTTATCCCCAGGAACCGGGCGATATTGATTTAAATGCTCGAATTGCAACAATAGTCGTATCTGAGAAAAATAATGATCCGGATGTCGATACGGTTCATTTCTCGACCCTGCCACCTTCTGACTTGATGATTGATCCCTTTGAACTGGCTGGCGCAAGTATCGATGGCGACATTCTGACTTTGACCGTACGCTACAGCGGCGGATGCAAGGATCATGATTTCACGCTGTACATGGCGCCTCCTGCGTTTCTGGAATCATATCCGGTACAGGCAAATATTTACCTCGAGCACCAGGGATACGGCGATGCCTGCCGTGCATATATAACCGAGGAACTGCAATTCAACATTCGACCGATAGCCGAGCAGTATATGGGCGGATATAATCAGTATGATGATATATACCTGAATGTCTTCGAATATTTCGAGGACGAGCCTTCTGATTTCCTCAGAGTCACATATTCCCCTCAATAAGCTTCGTAAAAGATAAAAGAAGCAGTCCGCCTTCGCATAGCCCCATACTCTCCCAGACCCCGCATATGAAATCAATGCGCCCGGGAGTTTTGAAGACGGACTGCAGGCAACATGATAAATCGGGCACGCTCCTACAAGCAATTTTTGCACACAAATATTGGTTTTGATAGGTTAGATCGTGTATCTGCTTTTGAGTACCTCCTTTTTCTCGACCTGCCAGAGCGTTTTATATATACCCGATACACCAGCGTGCCGGATATAAATTCCACGGCTTATTACCGGCTTTTTGAGTACAAAACTGTAAAATGTGAAGTCAGTTTAAAAGACAGGGTGCGGAAATAAGAGAATTCCAAGGCGAAATATAGCCCTCACATGCTATAATTGTCAAGGCGTATTTTTCTACTACTTAATACGAAAAAAATGGCCGCCTTAAATGGGCGGCCATTTTTATAATCAACTACTAAACATTGACTTAGTTAAGTCTGATTAACTCAACCCGACGGTTCTTACGTCTTCCTTCGGCCGTATCATTATCATATTTGGGCTTATCCGGGCCATAACCCTTGGCGACCAGCCGGTCTGGCGCAATGCCCTGCTCGATAAAGTAATCGCGCACGGCCTCGGCCCTGCGCTGTGAGAGCTGAACGTTATAATCGCGCGGTCCGGAGATATCGGTATGACCTGCGATCTCGAGCTTCACGTG
>WJIM01000328.1 GCA_014730285.1 Candidatus Zixiibacteriota bacterium | reverse complement strand
CCCGGGTACTTTCAATGCCTTTTCGAAGGTAATTTTGGTGCGTCCGTTATTCTGGAAATTGGCCGGCAGCTTTTTTACCTCGATATACAGCCGCTTCAAGGACTGTCTGTGCTTTTTTTGCTCTTCACTTTCCTCCAGAAAACTCCGGTAATGCTCCTCGTGGATCAGGCCGAATTTATAACCGTATTTAAATAGACGCTCATCGGCATTATCCTCGCGCAGATAAAGCCTGTGTTCGGCGCGTGAGGTGAACATGCGGTACGGCTCCTCGGTCGATTTGGTGGTCAGATCATCCATTAGCACGCCGATATACGCTTCTGAACGAAGCAGGCTAAAGAACTTTTCTCCCTTGATCTTAAGGGCGGCGTTGATGCCCGACATCAGACCCTGCGCACCCGCCTCTTCATACCCGGAGGTGCCGTTGACCTGCCCGGAAAAATAAAGCCCCTCTACGAGCTTGGTTTCGGTTGTGGTATGGATCTGGTATGGGAAAAAGAAATCGTATTCGATTGCATATCCCGGCTGTGTAAATTTGACTTCCTCCAGACCGGGCACCGTTTTGATCGCCTTTTTCTGCACATCCTCATCGAGGCTGGTGGGAAAACCGTTGGGATAGATCAAATCGGTATCCAGCCCCTCCGGCTCCAGGAATATCTGGTGACGGTCCTTGTCCTTGAATTTTACCACCTTATCCTCTATCGACGGACAGTAGCGCGGGCCTATTCCCTTGATCTGCCCCGAGAACATGGCCGAGGAATCCAAATTATCGAGAATTATCCGGTGTGTATCCTTATTCGTAAATGTTATATGGCATATAGCCTTATTGCCGTTAATCGAATTCGATCTGAATGAAAACGGCGGAAAATCCGGGTCGCCGTGTTGATCCTCGGTTCTGGAATAATCAATTGTCTTTCCGTCCAAACGCGGTGGAGTTCCGGTTTTCAGGCGGCCGGTTTTGAATCCGAGAGAAATCAGCTTCTCGGAAAGTCCAAGTGACGGCTTCTCGCCCATACGTCCGGCCGGAATCTTTTTTCTGCCGATATGTATCAGGCCGTTTAGAAATGTCCCAGCAGTTATAATCAGACACCGGCAGTTGATCCTTCGTCCGCCCTCGGTGATCGCCGCAGTTACATGCCCGCCATTTACTTCAAGATCAACCACACCGTCCTCAAGCAGATCCAAATTCTCCTGATTTAGAACGACTTCAGTGCAGTACTCACGATACAGCTTACGATCGGCCTGGGCACGGGAGGAATGTACCGCAGGGCCGCGGGAGAGATTCAGACGGCGGTACTGGATTCCGGTGCGGTCGATTGCCAGACCCATTTCACCACCCAGAGCATCGATTTCCTTCACCAGATGCCCCTTGGCCTGGCCTCCGATGGCCGGATTACAGGACATCTGACCGATAGTATCCTTCCTGAGGGAAACCATCAGGGTCGAACAGCCCATCCGGGCGGCGGCAAGCGCCGCCTCGACTCCGGCATGTCCTCCGCCGGCAACCACTATGTCGTATTTCAAAGTCGTCATATCCTCTCAATATATGATACAGAAAATAGCCTGTTTTTATTTTGTGGCAAGTGCAAAATAATGCGATATGTTCCGATGTTTCACGTGAAACATTCCATTTTCAATATATGCTGCAATTATTTACCGATGCAGAATTGGGAGAATATTTTATTTAAGATATCCTCGGGAGTAGTCTTGCCGATTATCTCTTCCAATGCGCTGATTGCATGTTTAAGGTCGAATGCCAGGAATTCATAGCTGGCCTTCTCTGCAATGCCCTTCTCTACTTTGTCAAGATATTCCAGCCCCTTACGGAGGGCGTCACGATGGCGGACATTGGTAATAACGGTCTCGTCTTTGATGCCTGTCCTCTTTGAAATCCCGGCTGAGTGGATAATCAGATCGCGGAGTTGATCGAGCCCCATTCCGGTCTCCGCAGATATCGACAGAGGATTATACTCTGCCAGCGATATCTTGCGTGCTTCAAGCATATTTTGATCGATTAAATCCGCCTTATTTGCCAGCAAAATATAATTGGCAGAACCCAGGGCTTCAATCAGGCTTTTGATATCATCCAGAATTTCTGTGTCGGTCATATCCACCAGCGCCAACAGCAGATCGGCATTTTCGATTTCCCTGCGTGCCCGCTTGATTCCCTCAACTTCGACCACATCCCCGGTCTGACGGATTCCGGCCGTATCGATCAATTCAACCGGAATACCGGCCATATTTATAAACTCCGAGACAGTGTCCCGGGTGGTGCCGGGGATTTCGGTTACGATCGTGCGGCTCTCATCCAGAAGACGGTTGAAAAGGGAGGATTTGCCCACATTGGGACGTCCCACGATGGGAATCTTCAAACCTGACTTGAGAATTTTACCCTCTTCATAAGACAATATCAGTCTGTTGATTTCTTCCTTTATCTCGTTGAGATCATCTGTTAGTTTATTTACATCACCCTGACCCATCTCCTCTTCCGGAAAATCGGTGTATGCCTCCAGAAGAGCCAAAAGATTCCGGAGCTTTTCGCCCAATGAAGTCACAGTCTGGGAGATATTGCCGCCAAGCTGCTGTGCCGCCGATTTAAGGCTCATATCGGTTTTGGCCGAAATCATATCGGCCACAGCCTCGGCCTGTGCCAGGTCGATTCGACCGTTCAAGAATGCGCGTTGGGTGAATTCGCCCGGAAGGGCATTCCTTGCTCCCGCCTTAAGGCATAGATCCAGTATCTTTTTTGCAACCAACTGCCCGCCGTGAGAGCTGATCTCGATAACATCCTCGGCCGTATACGAATTCGGAGCCGACATAACGGTCAAAAGCACCTCATCAACTAATTCAGAATTGGCCGGATCGATTATCTTCCCGAAATGTACGGTGTGGCTTTCTGCCCCCGATGGTTTGGTTTTGCCGTGGAAAATCCTGTCTGCAATAGATTTCGAGGATTTTCCGGATATACGCACGACGGCGATCCCGCCTTCTCCCGGCGGTGTTGAGATGGCGGCGATAGTATCTTCGCTATAAGATATCATTCAGGTTTTTTAAGCTCTAATTCTTTTTGCTGCTGTGGCCTTCGGATCAGGAGAGTTTCCAGCACCGAGAGCACATTGAACATGGTCCAGTACAGTACCAGCCCTGTGGGGAAGCCCTTGAACAGGAAGAAAAAGACGACCGGCAGAATATATACGAGCATCTTCTGCTTGGGATCCTGCATAGTCATCTTCTGCTGCAGGAACATAGTACCGGCCATGATAATAGGCAGAATCCAGGTGGAATCGGGCTGGGAAAGGTCATTCATCCAGAGCATAAATTCCGAGCCGCGGAGCAGAATAGTATTTCTGAAGACAGTAAAGAGCGCGAAGAATATCGGAAGCTGAGGCAGCATCAAAAGACATCCGCTCATCGGATTTACTTTGTTCTCCTTCCAGAGCTTCATTATCTCAGCCTGCATCTTCTGCGGCTCTTTCTTATATTTTTCCTGGAGCGCTTTCAGCCTGGGCTGCAAATCCTGCATCTTCTTCATAGACTTGAGACTGCGGGATGTCAGCGGGTAGAAGACAACCTTCATCAGGATGCTGAAGATAATAATCACGATGCCGTAGTTATGGAAGACGCCATAAAGGACTTCCATCATCCATAAGATAAAGCGAGAGATAGTCTTGATAATCGGCCATCCGAGATCGACTGTCTCCTCGAAGCCCCGGTTATAGCTTTTCAGGACCTTATAATCGATCGGCCCCACATAAATCATATATTTGTCGAACAGATCGGATTTGCGCTGATGGATTTCCATCTCGGCCTGTACGCCTATTTTCTTCATACCGGGCTGACCGGCACCCTCATTCACACTGATCTCCCGTCCCTGAATTCTGACTCCTTCAGGATCACGGTCGGGTACTACACTCACAAAGAAGTATTTTGTCTTGGTTGCCAGCCATTGCAGATTGCCCTCGATCTCATGCGACATCTGGCCATGATCGAATTTTCCATATTCCTCTAAGCCAGTATCCCACATGACATAAGCTTTGAAATTGCCGAAGTCGTCTTTGCGGTTTTTCTCAGTCGATTCCAGACCCGGCTCCCAGCCGTAATGGTAGTTGCCTCCCAGATCGAAAGCCGAGGCGCCCTGGAAATTCATGCGCACAGAGAAATCATAGCGATCGCCATAAAATTCGTATTCCACCAATGCGGTACTGGCATCGCCCATATCTGCTGT
>WJIM01000327.1 GCA_014730285.1 Candidatus Zixiibacteriota bacterium | reverse complement strand
TGCTGACTGTCGAACTCATCGATATCTATGCTGTAGTTTCTGTCCCAGGTCACGAACATATTTTCAGGGGAAACATTATTCTGATTTACATAATTCACATATCGTGCCGCCTCGCCCTCGATATGCTCGATTATCCATTCCGACAAGAATTTCAATCCCTCGGCGTTTTCCCGCATGCTGTCGGATTTCAACTTGAAACGGATTTCATGTGATTTGCCCAGAAGGCTTTCATGATCGGCCCGATGAACCTCGTAATGGGAGTACATAATCCGCTCCATCAACTCCTCTTCATCTGCAAAAATCGTCTGGCAGTAATTGAAGAAGTCATTTAGGTGCGCCTCGATTTCAGAATCGCCGTCTCCAAAACTGACAGAGGCATGCAGCTGGTTGAAAAGTCGAATAAACTCTTCATTGGAGCGGTCGATATGTTCACCGTCGAGACGCAGGTCGGCATTCCAGATCAGGTAATAGCGCTCATCGAATCCGGAAGTATGCTTCAGATAATCGGAATATTTTCCATCCTCATTCTGGACATGATCGATAATCCAGCAGCGCAGAAGTTTCAGCACCTCAGTCGAGGGGATGCGCTGTTTCTTTTTGCGGCGCTGTTCGATTTCTTTAACTTCCGATTTCATAGCGAGATGCAGCTTTTTATGCTTATCCAGAAGGGGATAGCGGATGATTTTAAGGAACTCCTCCTCTGCAGGAAAATGTTTTTTCACATAATCCTTTAAGCAGGAGAGGATTACGCCGGTTTCATCGCCTTCGTGCGGCTTGGCCATAGCCTCATGAAACTGGTTGATCCATTTCACCAGGTCGCGATGCTGCCGGTCAAGCTCATCTACACCAACATTATATTCCGGTATCCAATTAATAAATAGCATGTGTCTTTCTGAGATACGGGGTTTCTTAATCTGACCGTTATTTATTATATCGTAAAAAACAGCATATAAAATAAGCCGGATTTTTGGGTAGGCAATTTTTAAGCACTTTGCAGATAATTCTTAAGATCGTTTTGATAAATACTCGTCATGCAGCAGAGCTTTGGGTGCTGTCATTCTGAGGGAACGCATCGACCGGAGAATCTCTCACGGATCAAACAGATTCTATGCTTCTCTTAGAATGAGGATTTTTATTATTTATGCTGATTTGGAGGCTTTCGGACGCCTGAATTTCTTTCGATACTCTTTATCCATCTTCTCGCAGGCGTATTGATAGGCGGTGCGATTGCCGGTCTTGACATGCTTCAGCAGGAGTTTTTCGATCTGGTTGGGGTAGATCTTCCAGGCATCCCGCAGCATCCATCCCACACCCTGCCCGACTTCCCGCACCGGATCGTTCAAGAGGGCGTCCGCGACCTTTTTTACAGGCTTGATATCTTTCTGCTTATAAAAGCCGTAAACTGTGCCAACCGGCACACATCGGCGCACCCATTTGGATTTATGCGTATGCCATTCAAGCAGATCGTCATAAGAGATAACATCATTTAAGATCATACCGGAAATCGTTTTGGCGCAGAGGCTGTCAACCTGTGCCCAGTTGGAGAAATATTTGCCAACCCAGGTTTTGATATTTTTGAAAAGCGCGGGGGAGTAGTATTTATCCATCAATCTCAGGAAGATTATGACTACCGAAAAGCACTCCTCCTTCCCGGTTTCCATCAATTTTATGAAAAGTTTTCTGAAATCCGAGATTCTAAAATCCGGCTCGATCCGGTCATACCATTCTTCAACCTGCGGCGAGAGTTCATGCGGATCAACTCCATAAGGATCGTATCCCTCGCGGAAAAAACGCGAATATTTCTCGACAATTTTAGGATCGGCGTTCTTTTTAAAGTAGGTCTGCATTATCTTGAGTACTTTATCGATTTTGTCCATAATATCTCCTTTTCCGGAACTGTGATGCATAAATTATGTATATCAGGATAGTTATGTCAATCATTTCTCGGCGGAGAACGCATCAAATATTTGTTTAGTCCTTATCGTTAAATAATTTGAGCGGAAATTCCGAAATAGTTATTGACAAACGATTTCTGGCTTATAAATTTGGAATTCACGGTTTGAAATGGGCCTATAGCTCAGACGGTTAGAGCGCACGCCTGATAAGCGTGAGGTCACTGGTTCAACTCCAGTTAGGCCCATATTATAATTCCTGGTTTGGCCAGGAACTTTTTTTATTGACCGGCCTGTTATAAAGCGTAATTTTATAGCCGGAAAAAAGATTTTTTAAATGGGGATGTAGCTCAGTTGGGAGAGCGGCGGCTTTGCAAGCCGTAGGTCGAGGGTTCGAATCCCTTCATCTCCATTTATTTTTATTTAAAGAAGAATGTTCAGGTTAGTCACCTGGCTTAGCATCCCTCGCCATCCTGATCGCATTTGTCGAAACGCGCATGTCCAATAAAGGCAATAATTAGAAGAACAACTGTAGCAAGCCAAAACATACTCCAGCCTACCAGTATGACTGTATGAATCGGTTCCCAGATTTTAACAGACTGAACTCCATAGTAGGTAAGGACAAGTGGGATTAATGTAAATGTTAAAATCTGTGCGGCAAATCTTACCGGGAGTACTCTGCTGGTATATTTTGATCTTTTCAAATAACCTTCCGCAGTCTCAATCGCCAGTCTGCTATCGCTAATATTCTTTTCCTGTTTGCTTAGCGCAAATATGTAACCACAGAATTGAGAGACCAGCCTGTCTTCGAAAATATATAATGCCGCGAATACGAATGATATTGGGATGGATAGTATCAGCATGTCGGGAAGTTCGGTTTCGGCCTGAAGAAATTCTCCCAGGCGGATTCCCGAGGCCAGCGCCAGAAGCCCGGCCTGAACAAGGAGCTGATAGATCAGCCAGTGGTCGCGGTGGTTGGAATGAAAGACAATCTGTTCTTTGGCATAGTTGGCACATTCGCATAAAAACGGCATGCGGTCAACAGGCCTATTGCTTGCATTACTCAAAATATCCTCCCCTCATGATGATCAAATAACAGCAAAACGGGTGTTTTCAGGTCTTATCCCTGTAATTAGATAATTCGTTGCGCGATTTCTGTCAAGTTTGTTGACGGTTAAATGCAGGTATCATTCGATTTTGTGCAGTTTATCCTTGACCGGAATCAATCCTGAGTTATCTTTACTTTATAGACTGAAATCACGATATTACATATCAAATAACCGGGATTGTTTATGGACGTCAAAATCTCCAGTTCGCGCATATTCAACGGCGGGATTTTATTTTTCTTCGTCCTTATCTTTGTTTTCATGCTTCAATACTGCACTACCAGTACCGGACCTGAGGAACCTGAACCAGAGTGGACTCTGAAAATTGGTCATCTCGGAATATCAACGTGGGTGTTTCAGGGCTCTTATATTGACGTTCCGATTTTTATCAGCTCTGATTCCAGGACCGAATCAAGCAAATTTAATATAAAAATCGCATACGATGCTGAGGGTTTGACTTTTATAAAAGGTGAAGCGGGGGAGATTCTTGAGGGATGGCCCGAGCTGGAATACAGCCATTCAATCCATCTCAATGATCCGCCAATGCTTGGAGTAATAGAAGTTGCGGGAGCAAATGGTTCAACTGATAATTCCAACAGTATTGGGCCTTTCATTGAAGCAGATTCTGATTCTGTCTTACTGGTAAACCTGAAATTTTATGTCACTGACGATCGCGAATATGGATGCACATTCGTACCATTGCATTTTTACTGGGAGTCCTGTGGTGATAATCTTATTGGGCATAGTATGAGGGACTGTTTCGCATATTCAGATAAGATATATGAAATAGACTTAATGGATCCCTATAATCAATATGTTGAGTTGATGCCCAGCGATGGGACGATTGGTTTTGATGACCATATCCTCGGGACATTTGATGTCTGCCGGGATAACGTAGACAATCTCGGTGGGACTGTAGATTTTTATCATGGCGGGGTAGATATTGCCTGTGGGGATTATATAGATTTTACTCTGGGAGATATAAATCTTGATGAAATTGCCAATGAGGTTGGAGATGCGGTACTCCTCAGCAACTTTTTTCTATTCGGTGAATCGGTCTTCACTATAAATCAGCATTGGCAGATTCTTGCAACAGACGTTAATCGGGATGGTATTTTTCCCACACTTGCGGACCTGGAATATATGATACGGATAATGGCAGGGAATGCGATTCCAGCAAGCCATCTTGAGCATTTCGCTGACACGGTTGATGTCATAGTTGATGGTGATTTAATCTCTTTGGATATAGATGTACGGGTGGGGCCAACCTTGTTTATATTTGAGGGTGAGGTGGGATTTCTACCTATCTATGATGGTGTAGAGGAACAGGAAGGGAACTTTCAAAATGACGAAACCCGCGTGCTTCTTTATCCTCGGAGTGATATCGAACCGGGAATAATTCCCGTACTCAGGCTCGCATTGCCGGCCAAATTAAAGTCCTGCGAATCATCCGGCTATTATGGCAATATGGTGGTGACAAAGATTATCGAGTAACCTGCCAATGGATTTTTATTGACTAAATTGTCAATCAGGTTATCATAATTATAGACAAGCTGTATTTTACCTGCACCTGTCTTGTGATTATTTCGATATAAATATACCCGAGGAGGATAAATATATGTTTGGGAGGTCATTGGTATTTGGCGTCATGACTCTGGCGCTTATTTTATATGTTTCGGGGCTTTATGCACAAGAAAGCGGAATCGGCGATAAAAGCGGTCATGTGATAACTCGCTGGATAAGCACCGACGGCAGCCAGCCAGTTAATTATCAGGAATGGAAAGCATCCCGGCCCGAACCGCAGCCGTTTCAATCGGCTTATATAAAATCCGTGAAAGCAGCAGGCATTCGTCAAAATCCAAAATTCGCGATTATAGTAAATACAGATCTCTTCAGCCAGATAAATCCGGAAATTGATCTGTATGCCCTTGATGTTACAGGCGAGGGATTCGATGTGGATATATATACCACATCCGGCGGAACTGCCGAGGACATGCGCTCCTACCTGCAGTCACTTTATACTGGTGGGATGGAGGGCTGCGTATTGGTTGGGGATTTCCCGGTGCCATGGTATGAGCTGGATGGATGCTGGACTGATAAGGGCGATGAGAATTTTCCTTGTGATCTATACTATATGGATTTGAACGGTGCTTTCGGAGATTATGACAGTGACGGGCTTTACGATTCTCACACCGGCGATGTTGCCCCGGATATATGGATGGGAAGGCTGACCGCTTCACCGCTTAATCTCGACGGCGCCGATGAAGTCTCGCTCCTTCAAAATTACTTTTATAAGAACCACCGTTACAGATGCGGCCTGATGCCGGTCGAAAATCGTGCGCTGGTTTATGTCGACGATGACTGGAGATATACATCCGCCTGGTGGAATCAATGTGCGGCTTATGGTTTTGGTGAGAGGACCCTGGTTGATGATGCAGGCCAGACCTGGCATACCGATTATGAATCCCGTTTACCGCAATCATATGAATTCATACAGGTATGCGTTCACTCAACCTCTACCTACCATACATTCCAAAGGCCGGGAGATATCTGGGGCGAAACCTTTGTGGATGAAATAAAGACAATCGATCCCGTAGCATATTTCTATAATCTCTTTGCGTGTTCCAATGCGCGTTATACGGCGATGAACTATATGGCCGGATGGTATGTATTCTGCCAGGATTACGGTTTGGCCGCGTTGGGAAGTACTAAGACCGGTTCAATGCTTGAATTTGACGATTTTTATCCCGGTCTTGGTGAGCAAAATCCGATTGGAATAGCATACTTCGACTGGTTTGTTTCGCAGGCAGAATACGGTTACGAAGATTGGGAACAGTGCTGGTATTACGGTATGACGTTAATCGGCGATCCGACTCTAATAATTCAAAGCAAAACAAAGGCGCGCTTCCTGCAATATGATGAGGGATCCTGGGACACATTCTTTCCAATGCCGGGGTATAACAATAATGAATACGCGAATACCAGGTTTATTGCGGAAGATAATTGCCTGCTTTCAGAGGCCTTGTTCTATATGAACTGGGAAAATCCGCCCCTTTTGAGGCTATATATCTGGGAAAGCGATGGGATCTTCCCGACATCTTTAATTGATTCATTGGATTTGTATATCTCACAATACAACCCGTATTCATGGATAGTAGTTGATCTTGAGGATATGAACCTGACATTTTCTGCGGGCGAGAACTTTCATATAGGGATAAGTCCGGTAAATCCCGGGCCCAATGAGGAGATAGACATGTTTGCTGCCCATGGTATCGACTCGATTCCTGTCAGAAGCAGTATCAAGGTAAATGGGGAATGGAAAGAACTGGATGAAATATCATCATCCTCCAAAAACTTCATGATTCGGGCAACCACAATTGTTGAATCCATTGATGAGGTTGAAATTACCACACTTTCACTTCCCAAAGCAGATCAGGGTGAGAATTACAATCAACAGATCGAAGCTGTGGGCGGGACGCCGCCGTATGTATGGGACATGACAGCGGGCACACTTCCGGATGGACTCACCCTCGATTCCGGCTCCGGAATTATCTCGGGCATTCCCAGTGGAATCGACACCGCCCATTTCACAGTGCGCGCCACCGACAACAGTATCCCACAGATGAGCGATATTCAGCATCTTACAATCATTACGCAGGTATGTGTCGATACTGACGGCGATGGGTTCGGCGATCCCGGCTATCCTGATAATAGCTGTATCACTGATAACTGCCCCTTGCTTTATAATCCCGATCAGAATGACCAGGACGGAGACGCTCTGGGAGATAGCTGCGATATTTGCACCGACAGCGATGATGACGGCTTTGGCGATCCCGGATTCCCGGCCAATACATGTCCTGACGACAACTGCGCATACGCTGCAAATCCCGGGCAGGAGGATTTCGATACTGACGGAGTTGGTGATGCCTGCGATAATTGCTATGATGTCCCTAATCCGGATCAATGGGATACTGACGAGGACGGAATCGGCGATGCCTGCGATAGCGAGGTCGTAATCCACTGCGATTCGCTTTCCGATGGTGAAGTTGGGCAGCCGTATTTTCATGAATTCATTGGATTGGGCGGCCAGAAGCCGTATACCTGGACAAAAATATCGGGGCAGTTTCCGTATGGTATAGCGTTTAATTTATATGATTCTACCGCCGCGCTTGAGGGCACACCTACATGGGCCTCGACATTCAGCTTCACCATAGAACTTTCAGACAATGCCGTGCCGTCCAGCACAGATACGTTGATTTGTGCAATAAAAGTTAATGAACCTGAGCCGCAGGTGCTTTGCGGGGATGCCAATGCCGATGAGGATGTGAATATCTCGGATGCGGTTTATATCATCAATTATATCTTCATCGGGGGTGAGGAACCCCAGCCCTATGAAGCCGGAGAAGTCAACTGTGACGGCCTGGTTAATGTCAGCGATGCTGTCTGGATAATAAACTACATATTCATCGGAGGAACCGAGCCCTGTGATTGTTAGATTATTTTTGGTTGTCTTTATTGCTTTATCTATTTTATCAAATACTGCAAATGCTGATTCTGAGTCATGGGATGTAATAATCCGCATGCCGGGTCAGGACGGTGCTGCATTCTTTCCTGGCACATATGCCGAATTACCGGTTTATGTTGATTCTTTGGCTCTGAAAGAGATGAATGGTTTTAGATTTCAGATCGCCTATAATTCACAAAGATTGGATTTCGTAGATATAAATCCGGGAAAGGTTATTGATGGTTGGGAAAATTTTCAGGTTTTTATAGGCCAGAATCGGCCCGCCGGATCAGATTCGATAAATAATCTCATTCAAATCATTGCTTCAAAGAGCGCCGGGACCAATGAGAAAAATCCCGCCCAATATGACAGTTCCTTTGCAAGAAAAGAGTACTCACCGCACGGAAAGGAAATATTCAATCTGAAATTTCTAATATCGGATACAAATACGTTTACATCCTATGTGCCTGTCTATTTCTATTGGATCTCATGCGATGACAATATAATAACATACGGTCAACCTAATTATAGGGCATTTGTCGATAAGGTCTATAACATTAAGCGCGATAGATCAAAGGGAATTGGGTATTATGAGATGATGGGAGAAGACTGCGGCATAAGCGGTATTAACCATATTTGCGGTGCACAAAAGGGCTGCAACCTGTATCTGGGAGATACTAACCTCTACGTATCCAGATTAGAGTTCTATCACGGCGGCTTCCTGACCTGGGTAACAGATCCTGAACCCGTTTGGGGAGATATCAATATGAATAACCTGTCAAATGAAATTGCCGATGTGCATCTGTACGCCGATTATTTCGTTTATGGTGACACGGCTTTTAAAATGAATAGAGAAAAGCAGACAGAATTCTCTGATGTTAATCGTGATGGCCGCACTTTGACGGTTGCAGATATGGTATATATGATTCGAATCACCACTGGTGATGCAGTTCCGTATAAGCCGGAAGCGCAAGAGGTTCAAAAGGCACAATTCGAAATCGCCAATGACACTCTATATTCAAAATCAGAGAGCGAACTTGGCGCTGTTAGCTTTGTTTTTAATGACGAGGTTGAGTTGGAATCCTTGATCGATTCTGCGGATTTCAAATGGGATAAGGTAGACGGCCAAACCCGGGCGATTATATACTTTCTCTCCGACAAATCAATACCTACCGGTGAAAACGCTATTTTGGAAATCAGGGGAGAGACGAGACTAATTGAGGCAGAGACTGCCGATTATTACGGATATGATGTGATTTCGTTGATTCAGATACAATGAGTATTTGATTATTATACTCACAAATAATTAGAAATCAAATCTCCTGCTTTATTCCAACCGTATCCCCTGACTTGCTTTTGGATTCTTCGGTGTACTGCTCATCATACAAATTGCGGTATACCGGACAGTTGTGGTATAGCTGTTCGTGAGAATCAATCCCCGCAACCCGGCCATTATCCAGACAGATGATTTGATCAGCATCTCGTACCGATAAAAGGCGGTGTGAAATCATTATTATCGCGCTCTCTCCGAATGACTCCTCGATTGCGTTCATGACCTTATTCTCCGCTTCGATATCCAGCGCAGACATGGCCTCGTCAAGCACAAGAATTGAAGGTGATTTCAGGATAGTACGGGCTAATGCGATTCGTTGAGCCTCACCGCCTGAAATCATAGCGCCGCGTTCCCCGATCCGGGTATAATAGCCTTCCGGCAAATTCTCAATGAAATTATGGGCATAAGCTTTTCCGGCAGCCGCAACGATCTCATCCTCGCCGGCATGCGGTTTCCCAAGACGGATATTATCCATAACGCTCATGCCGAAAAGGAAGGTCTCCTGGGTTATCAGGCCGATTTGCGAACGTAAATAGTTGCGGTTATAGTCACGAATCGATCTGTCGTCAATCAAAATATCTCCCTCGCTGTATTCATTGAAGCGAAAGAGAAGATTGACCAATGTGCTCTTGCCGGCGCCGCTATGCCCGACTATTGCGGTTATCTTTCCCGGCGGGGCATTGAATGAGACATTGTTCAATGCCGGATTGGATTTGCCTGGATACGCAAAACTTACATTATCGAAAACGACATAACCGTTCTCGAAACGCGGCGTCTGCACAGCCGTGCCTTTTTCTACGAAACCGTCCTCAACCGGCTGATCCAAAAGCTCGAATACACGACGGGCTGAGGCCACTGCATTTTGCACGGTGATATTAACATTAGAAAATGCCTGCAGAGGTCCGAAGAGATATCCCAGGAATGAGTTGAATGCAATTAAACCGCCCAGTGTCAGGCGGCCGTCGATTATTTCCGTGATGCCGATCCACAAAACCAGTACAGGTCCAAGTGCGCTTACGAATCCGCCCAATAGGGCAACGGAATTGCCCCACAGATTTGCTCTGAATTCGGAGCGGAGTGAATTCTTGAGAATGTGAAACATACCGATTATATCGCGGCCTTCCGCAACAAAGGACTTTATCACCGCCAGACCTGATAAATGCTCCTGAACATATCGGCTGGACTGTGCGCGCGCTTCCTGGCTGCGGGCAGTCAGGGTCTGCAAGCGCTTGTTGAAACCGAACAGCGTCCAGGCATAAAGAGGCAATAGTGCCAGGCCTATCAGAGCCAGAGTAACATTCAGGTAAAAGATCATTACCAAACCAGCCATAAATGTCAGAAGGTTACGCAATACCGTCAGAAGAGTATCGGCAAAAAGGCCCTGCACCGCGTCAACATCACCCATCGCGCGTGATACCAGATAACCGGTTTGCTGCCTGCGAATGAAATCAAGAGGTAGATTTATCAGCCGTCGATAAACGTCCACTTTCAAATCGCCGACCACGCGTACACGAAATGCCAGCAAATTATTTCGTTCCCACCAGGAGGCGACCATGCGCAGCAAAAGAACCACGATCAAGCCGCCACAGATCATACTCAAAAGCTGCACGTCACGGCTCTGCACCAGCTCGTCGATAAGATACATGGTCAGAAGCGGAAGGGGTAATTGCAGAATCACTGCCACAAGAGAAGCCAGAGCCGCCAAAATAGCACGCTTTTTATGCTTTTTCAGGTAGGGCTGAAGACGCTTTATTACCTGTAGGGTCGTATCTTTTAGTTTTTTCATCTTAATCCTCTGACTGCCATTCTAACATGCTGAGATTCAATATTAAGAATTCTCCCTGCAATTCCAAGCCTTATTTGCACAGCTCCAATAAGCATCATACTTATTTGGGACTGCCATTTTAATCTGAGGTCGGCGGCGGCAGGAAAGGCCATGCCGCCGCACGACCACACCCGATGAAGCTTCAATTTCCAAACGGGATTTTATAATGATTTTTCAGATTCAGCGTGCACTCACTAACTTAGGTCGCCGGGACAATTACCGAGACATGGGCACACGAAGTTACAGCCACAAACGAAGTTGCAGCCGCAAACCAGATCAAAACCGATCGGCACCGTGGTGGAACCGGCAGGTCCTCTCAATTCGTCCACTTAACTCACCTCCTTCCATGAGTATGATGTTTATGCTTTTATGCCCTGCAGAGCTTATAGGAAGAAAATCCTGGGAATAGGTCTTCAAAGTTGCTTTGGCCTATATCCCAGCGATTAAAACTTTGCCATTTCTCAAGAACCGAATGCTTCATGCTACTTGAAAACAGAATTTTCTCCACTCTTTGAAATTCAGTATCTATGCCGCATTTACGTATGCCTATTTACATATTGTAACCCTGTCCTTTTTGATCAAATCCGGGGCGTCAAGGCTATCAGGTTTGATACCTCCTGAGAGGTGTCAGTTCCCGAGCGTTTTCCATCTGAATATTATTATACATGAGCATAAGATCTTCCTTGATCTGATCCTGAGTCATCAGAGAGTTACAGCCAGTAACGCCTTTATTACAAATCTTGCCAAAGGTGCATCCACCCAGGCACATCGGAAGCACTTTGCACTCCAGACATTCTTCGCGCGAAAACGGATCATTGGCCACCCATTCCGCCAGAAGCGGCATGTTTGTCTCAACCTTTCCGCCCGGCAGGATTCTGCCCACGCGGTGCTCCTCATCGAATCCAACAGTGCATTTATGAATATTGCAATTAAGGTCGACTACCATGTTGCCCATTATATCCGCCTCACAATATCCGCCGCGGGGAAGATATTGTGTCAAAAGGACGCGGAATCCGGCTTCCTGTGCTTTGCGGTACAACTCCTTATGATCCGGCTTTTTGTCGTAATCATCGATCTTCATGTCCGTCTCTCGAATGGGTTCAGATTTATCCCAGAATTTTGGTGCCCCGAATATATTCCGGAAATAAATATGCGCTCCGTTTTTAACCGAATCGGGAAAGTAGGAGAACATCTCCGGGATATATTTGACAGTGGAGCTATCAAGGTTGACCCTGATCGCAACCTGTATTCCAGGCTGGGTTTCGCAAAGATAAGTAACATTTTCAAGGATTCTGTCAAATGTCGGTCCGCCGCTTCGCAATGGTCGACGTACGTTGTGCACCTGTGGTGGGCCGTCTATAGTTACCTGCACATGGATCATCCCCAGCGAATCGAACATATCCACCTTTTCCGGAGTCATAAGCCAGCCATTGGTTGACATGCTTGAGGAATACGCAACCTGGTTTTCTGCGCAAGCCTTCCGCGATTTGTCGCTGACGAACTGCATAGCTTCCCAGGCGAGCATCGGTTCGCCCCCAAACCATCCCATGGATAGATGCGTTATTTCACGGGTTTTATTGTTCACATAATCGACCAACATTTGCTGATTCTCGCGATTCATAACTTTCGGATCGGGATTCTCATAACAATAGGGACAGGCGAAATTGCAGTTTATTGTTGGAATCATCGTGATTCCCATTTGGCGAACATCATATTTGCGCGCATAGACACGAAGCTTGAGCAGCTTCATTTCATCAGCAGTCTCTTCCACTATAAACTGCATGCGCTTTGCGGTATTAAATAATTCCTGCTCGGAATCACTGCGGGGTTCGAAGTTCTCCGTATCCTCCAGCAGACGATGAGCCGAGTCGTATTCATTCTCTCTGATGCGCGCAAAAGCGCCAGAAAAAGTATTGAAGATTAGATGCGTGCCATCATCATGATCGAATAACACATTGAATTGAGAAGACTTGTATTTTTGCGGCATGTTCCCCTCCCTTATCCTGACGGTATAATTAAAAAGATCTAATTATCGTTTTTTCAGTACTAGCAAAGGCTGCAGATTCAAAGGTGTGTCTACTGATATCTCACGCATATCATTTTAAAAGGAATAGCCATGAAACAGGGCAAATTCCCCTATAATACATATAATATACAAACAAAGCCATAAAACGGCCCTGGTTGCTTACGCATCAAAGTAATGAAAACAACCCCGGGTAATTCTGTGGCAAAATCTGCTCTTTATAATGGCTATTGTATCCGTATTCATCATACAAAATGACCTGGCACATATCAAGCATTCTTTTTCATTAGCCTTAATATTTTACTTTAATCTTTATTTTTATGCTAATGATGTAATTTCATTTTACAAATTGACATATGAATGAATGATGTAAATCCTTGACCATCCCGGCAATTATATTATAATACAATGTATCTGCTTGATAATTACTGCTTAGGTGTGTTGATATGAAAAAGTCTCGAACAGCTCTTATTGTTATATTACTGTTTATCTTTATCGGAATGGCAGCTTCGCTTTCGGCGGAGGAGCTGATGGTTTACACCGCCAATCAGGGTTTCTTTTCACGCATCTATTTTCTCAACATGGACGGCAGCGTGCACCACTATTTCGAGTACGAGAACTATCATTTCTGCGGACTGGAGGTTGTGAATAACGAGATTTACGCCGCCGAAGCTTTCGCACCACGGGTTTTGAAAGTCGATCCGCATACCGGCGATCTTGATGTCATTGTCGATGACTGGTCGCTTTACTATTTCTATGCGGTAGCCTTTGACGGTACTTTTTTCTATGTCGATGAATGGGATATGAATCGCTATTTCATAAATGGGGATAAGGACGGATCTGCTTCCTTTGATGAGGATGTCTTTGGGCTGGCCTGGGACGGGGCGCATCTCTGGATGCAGAACGGTGATAATATCATAAAATGCTATGATGTTTCTACCTGGCCGACATTGACCGAACTACCCGACAGCGCCATCACACCGCCTTCGCCAAACTGCCGCGGACTCTGGTATGACGGGACATACTTTTGGTCGGCCGAGAGTATCGAGGATGCCCTGGGAAGAATCTACAAATTCGATAAGGAAGGAAATGTAGTCGATCAATGGCTTGAACCGGCCTATTCCGGATGGGGTGTATGTATTTTCAATTTCAATGAGCCCCCCAACGAGCCGGAAAACCCATATCCCGAAAACGGTGCTATTGATGTTGGGCTTGGTTTAATTTTAAGCTGGAGTTGCAGCGACCCCGAAGGTCAGGATTTGACATACGACGTCCATCTTGGCACCGATTTGAATCCGCCTTTGGTAAGTGCCGATCAGCCGGACACGACTTTTGACCCGCCTTTCCAGCTTGTGAATGACACCAAATATTACTGGCATATAACCTCACGAGATATTCACGGTGATACGACATCAGGTCCGCTCTGGACATTTACGACGGTGGCGGGACCTTCCTATATATGCGGCGATGCCAATAATGACGCCAATGTAAATATCAGTGATGCTGTCCATATAATCGGCTATGTTTTCGTAGGCGGAATACCTCCGATTCCGTATGAGTCGGGCGATTGTAATTGCGACGGATTATGCAATGTCTCCGATGCGGTCTGGATTATAAACTATGTCTTTATCGGCGGCAATGATCCCTGTGACACCGACGACAATGGTGAGCCGGACTGCTGAAATAAGCGCTCATATTGATTGACAAAATCAGATAAATCAGTATATTTTATCTGCACACTCCGTACTTCATCTCTGGGTGATATTTGGGGGCAGGAATCTGCTCCATCTACTGGCATAATTTATTTTTATCTCAGGAGGGCAGCCATGAAATTGCGCCATCTTATTCTATTGATCTTATTACTATCTATTTTGATGTCTCTTTCTTACGGTCAGGTTCCGCATACATTGAATTATCAGGGACGGCTGCTTGATAGCCTGGGAAATCCTGTTGAGGATGATATTTATGATATTACGTTTTCCATCTACAACAGCCCCGCCGATCCTACACATCTCTGGCAGGAGACACTTGCAGTTGAAGTTAGAGGCGGCTATTTTGAGGTTGTACTGGGAACGGTTGCGCCCTTTGATGAGCTGTTTTTTGTTAATGGTCCCGAGCTTTTTCTCGGTGTTAAGGTGGGTAGCGATCTGGAGCTTATTCCCCGCACCCCGGTAACCTCGAGCGGCTTTTCCCTGCATTCGGGGCTTTCGGATATATCGCTTTTGGCGCTGGGCCTTGAACCGGGCACAGTAACTGGTGAACATATTGTAGATGGCGAAATCACTCTGGCAAAGCTTAATCAAAGCGGCGCCAATGAGGGGCAAGTGATAAAATGGATGAGCGGAGAATGGGTACCTGCCGAAGATAATTCAGGCAGTTTGCTTGAACTCCCGTATGACGGTGTTGTTTCTGGTCCGCCGGATGCATTCTCGGTATATAATACCGGATCCGGCGTTGGCATACGCGGACGCAGTGATGGCAATGACGGCGTAGTCGGATGGACTGCGGAAGGGGAAAAGAGTGGTGTTTACGGCTATAGCGATTACGGAATAGGTGTAAGCGGACGCTGCGGAGCCGATAATCATGGAATCTATGGGGAATCGCACTGCACCAGCCCGGAATACGCCGGTGTGAGAGGGACTAATTTTGGAGCTGGACCCGGGGTCTCAGCATATGGAGACAAAATGGGTCTTTACGCCACCTCCCCCGATACCGCCTGCCTTTTTGAGGGGGATGTTTATGTAGAGGGATATCAAGAGAGTCATGTTGATACCGGAACCACGGCATACTTTAATTCTAATTTTCTAACCCTGGAAAACGATGCTATATTAAAATTAGAATATGATGATGTCAGTGATCCTTCAATAGGATTTCCCACAGGAATCAAGGTGGACTGCCGCGATCCTGACAGAAGATCAATTGGCGGCAGCTTTATATCGAATGGAATAGGATTGGTTTGTCATGTCAAGGATTCGATCAGCAATAATCACACTCATGGGCTTTATTGCGAGATTGGTTTCGGAGGGGATAATTGCGGTGCCTCATTTTTGACCATATCAAGCCCGGGGGAAGTTCAGGCCGATTATAATCACGGAGTTAAATGCAGCATTAGTGATGCGGTGACGAATTGTGGAATATATGCCATTGCACACGACAATAGCCAAAGCGCCCCAACGCCTAAACGCAATTATGGAATCATTGGCAAGGCAATGTATTCCGACAGCGTTGGTTTCGGCATTGTCGGCGAAGCATCTTACTGCGACTCCACCTACGGCGCTTATATGTCAGCATGGGGCGGCAATGTCAACATCGGCATCTATGCCGCAGCCCCGACAGCGCTTCTGGACTGGGCCGGTTATTTTAATGGCGATGTTAATGTTACCAATGCCCTGTACGCTGCATCGAAGTATTACCGCATAGATCATCCCAATGATCCTGAAAATAAATATCTTACCCATGCCTGCATTGAATCTTCCGAAATGCTGAATGTTTATTCCGGCACAATTATTCTTGACGGCAGGGGTGAGGCGTTGGTGAATTTACCCGATTATTTCGAGGATATCAACACGGATTATCGCTATCAGTTAACGCCAATCGGGGCTCCGGCTCCTAATCTTTATATTGCGGAAGAGATCGTAAACGACCATTTTAGGATTGCGGGAGGCGAGCCCGGAATGAAAGTTTCATGGCAGGTTACCGGAGTGAGAGATGATCCATACGCGCAATCTCATCCGATGCATGTTGAGACAGATAAGCATGAGCGCGAAAAGGGGAAATACCTGCATCCTGAGGCATACGGCCTGGACGAGTCTTACGGTCTCCATCAAAAGGGCCGCAGCATAGTTTCAGAGAGTGCAATGCCCAAAAGATTGGAAATATCAGAAAACAAATAAATTGGGGAATTGAACATTATGAAAATCATACTAATAATTTTACTAATCATTATTTGTTGCGGCACGATTTTAGATGCCGAATCGGATCAAAAATCCGGTGAGCAGATAAACTGGCAGGTTATATCGCGGGGTGCAACAAATGCATCTTCAGGCAATTACATCCTTCAGGGTACCCTCGATCAAACCGGAATCGGCTGGAGCGCATCGGATCAATATCAACTTCATTCGGGCTACTGGCAAAGCTTTGAGCAGGCGCCGTATATATGTGGTGATGCCAACAGCGATGACGATGTTAATGTCAGCGATGCTGTTTATATAATCAACTACATATTCGTGTCCGGAGCGCCGCCCCCTGATCCAATTCAAGCAGGTGAGACCAATTGTGACGGTAGTTTTAATATCAGTGATGCTGTGTGGCTTATACTGTACATTTTTGAAGGCGGTAATGCTCCCTGCGATTCCGACGGGGATGGAATCTCCGACTGCTGATAATAACTATTGACTTTTTGCACGACAAAGGATTATATTAAAACAGATACCTATCGCCTGCCCATAAGCGAATAACCAATTTCCTGTGGGGAGGTTGCTATGTCAAAGGCAACATTTTATCAAACCTTATTTCTATGTCTGCTTTGTTTCAATGCCTTTCCCTCAAATGCCCCATCAAGTTCCGCAATGGTTGAGGTGCGAGGTCTGGATGCCAATTATGAACCGTCTCATCCAAAAATATTCTATGAGTTCGGTATTTTTGCTCAATCAGGCATCAATATCAACGCCTCAAGCCTGAGCTTTGCAGCCAACGACAGCGCATTTCTAATCGACAGCGTTATCTGGTCTAATGATTTTGGCGAACGATTCAGCGGAGGGGATGATGATCGAGGATTGATTGATCTGATTCAAATCCGAAACTGCGATACAATCTATTCTGAGAAAACACCTAATTTTACATTGGGATTTTTTGCCTTCAACAGTCCCTATGGGCCTGCCTTCGGCCCGGAGGATGACACGCTTCATCTGGCCACCTGCTATATTTCATGGGATCCTGATATGGTTCCAATAATTAATGAACCGCCATACTTTATCTGTTTAGACTCGCTCTTTGTGCCCCCGGCAACGGAATTTATCCTGACAGACAGTGATGCTCAAAGCATAATCCCTGATTTTTACTGCGATTCAATACCGATCTTTATACTTGACCCGCCGCGGCCATGCGGGGATATGAACTATGATTATAGTATCGATATAACTGACATAATGATCATTATCGAATATGTGTTTATAGGCGGCCATGTTGAATACTATTCCATGAATGATAACATCAACTGCGACGGCAGGCTTAATGTTAGCGATGCGGTCTGGCTGATTAACTATGTTATGATGGATGCAGAAGAGCCGTGTGATTGCGGGAAGTAGTCCAATATCTGCTACTGTCGGCGATTTATTTACTTGCTCAAATGGGATATATATCTTTATATATCCCATATATTTTTTGACTTGATTATAATATCGGTAAGGGAGATAGCATGAGGCCAACCATAGAGTTTCTGGATGAAAGAACCCTGGAAAGAATATTATCCGAGGCAATCGACATCCTCTGTAAAATAGGTGTGGAGATTCACAATAAACCGGTGCTGGAGATGTTGGCGGATCATGGCGCCGATATCCGTCTGGACAACTACCGGGCAACATTTACCGAAGATATAATAAACAAAGCCCTGACCTTGGCTCCCAGCTCATTTAAGTTGTATGACAGCCTTGGCAATGAAGCAGTCGATCTTTCCGAGGAAAACGTAAATTTTACTCCCGGCTCGGCGGCTATAAACGTGCTTGATTATGAGAGCGACAAAATACGCAAGCCCACTACTGCCGATTATATTCGCTATGCCAAACTGATGACTCGATTAGATCATATCGCCTCACAGAGTACCGCCTTTATACCAGCCGATGTTGAAGCCAAAATCTCCGACAGCTATCGCTTATTTCTGAGCCTGCTGTACTGCCGGAAACCGGTAGTAACCGGAGCATTTACGATTGAAGCATTTGAGATAATGAAAAATCTTCAGCTTGCGGTGCGCGGTTCCGAAAAGGAGCTGAAGGCAAAACCGCTAACAATATTCTCCTGCTGTCCGACCTCGCCGGTTAAGTGGAGCGATGTAACCTCGCAGAACGTGGTTGACTGCGCCAGATACGGAATCCCGGTTGAGTACATTGCTATGCCATTAGCAGGTTTCATGTCGCCGGTTACGTTGATAGGTACTCTCGTTCAGCATACGGCCGAAACCCTGAGCGGCCTTGCTATAAGCCAGCTTACAAATCCCGGTACTTCGGTACTCTACGGCGGCTCGCCGGCAATATTCGATGTGCGCTACGAAACCACGCCTATGGGCGCTATCGAGACGCAGATGCTTGACTGCGCGTACAACGAAATCGGAAAATATCTCGATCTTCCCACCCAGGCTTATATCGGGCTCTCCGATGCCAAGCTTCTGGATGCGCAGGCCGGCCTTGAGACAGGGATAGGAGCAACTCTCGCCGCGCTTTCGGGGATAAATAATATCTCCGGACCGGGCATGCTCGATTTTGAATCCTGTATCAGCCTGGAAAAACTGGTGCTGGACAATCAAATATGCGGCATGACAAAACGTCTAATAAAAGGTATGGAGCCCAAAGAGGACTTCCCCATGATCGAGCGAATGGAGGAGCTTCTGCACGAACAGCATCTGCTCATATCCGACCATACCATGAAATATCTCAATGAAGAGCATTTCATGCCCTCGCAGACAATCGATCGCGCCAACCGCGCCCGTTACGAAGAGGAAGGCGGTCTGACATTGAAACAGCGGGCACATAAGGAGGCCGAGGAATATCTGGCGGAATATGAGAAGCCAGGGCTATCTGAAGATGTTGTCAAAGAGCTGATACGATTAATGGAAGAGGAAGCTAAGAAGTACGGAATGGATAAGCTTCCCGACAGAGAAGAATGACCGAGATTATAAGAATCAAAATAGAGGATATAATTCCCGAGCAAAAAGAGGTACTGCTGAATCAGGGTATTACATCTGACGTTGTCCTTGAAGATAAGATCCAAAACATTCTGGATCAGGCTATGAAAGAATTCAGATCTCTGGCAGAACCATCGGGAATTATTAAGGATATACCCAAAGAGGATTTCGCTCGAATTTATATTGGCGAGGGTATGAATGAGGGGCCTACACCGGTGGCCGATGTTTACCCGGGCGCGGATTATTTGGCATTGTTTGCGGTAACTCTGGGGGAGAGGATAAGCGATAGAATTAATCATTGCTTCAAGACAAATCTTTTTGCCGAGGGATGTATGCTCGATGCGGCCGCCTCTGCCGGAGCTGACCATGGGGCGGAGATTTTGCAGAGAAGATATGAAAAGCAATTATCCGATAAATATGATGACATCAGCAAAATCGGGGCGCTACGCTACAGCCCCGGCTATTGCGGATGGCATATCAGCGGTCAGAAAAAGCTGTTTGAATCTCTTGAGCCGGAGAAAATAGGGATAACACTGAGAGAGACTTATTTGATGGATCCGCTCAAGTCGGTATCCGGGGTAATTATTGCAGGACCGAAAGAGATACATCAATTCGAAAATAATTATCCCTGCTGTGAGGAATGCGATGATCAGTCCTGCCTTGACCGTATGCAGGCTTTGAAAAATGAATGACAAAAGGAGTGAGAATTTGGAGATATTTAATCAGATTGCGGAAAGCCTTCAGAAAGGCGACCATGAAAAAGTTGCCATACTTACACGAAAGGCACTTGACGATAAAATTGCTGTACAGCAGATTCTCGATGACGGCCTGATCGCGGGAATGAATGTCGTGGGTGAGGATTTCAAGCACCACCGCATATTTCTTCCCAGCGTGCTACTGGCGGCACGTGCGATGTATGCCGGCATGGATTTGCTAAAGCCTTTGATGATTAAGGAGGATGTCCGCACAATCGGCAAAGTCGTGATTGGCACTATCAAGGGCGATCTTCATGATATCGGCAAGAATCTTGTGGGAATCATGCTCAAGGGCGCCGGATTCGAGGTTATTGATCTTGGCAATGATGTCCCGCCGGAAAAATTCGTCCAGACCGCCAAAGATGATAATGCCGACGCCATCGGCCTTTCAGCGCTTTTAACCACCACCATGACCGGCATGAAGGATGTTATCGATCTCATGAAATCCGAGGATATTTACGGCAAGGTTAAGGTTATTATCGGCGGCGCTCCAGTTAGCAGAGAGTTTGCGGAACAAATTGGCGCTGATTTCTATGCATTTGATGGGATGAATGCTGTGGAAACATTGAAGGCTTATGTAAAAGACAGGTGATTATGAAAGATTTTTTGGATAGAGTAAAAGCAGGGGACATAATCGTTGCTGACGGTGCAATGGGGACCATGTGTTTCGAGGCGGGTCTCACGGCCGGAGACTGCCCGGAGATCTGGAATATAGATCGTCAGGAATTAATAGAAAAAATAACAAGATCCTACTTCGAGGCAGGTTCTGAAATTGTCCATACGAACACATTTGGCGGCACAGGCCTTAAGCTTGCACCCTACGGTCTGCAAACAAGAGCGGCAAAGATTAATAGTGAGGCTGTAAAGATTGCACGCAGGGTGGTTGACGATAAAGCGTATATATCAGGCTCATGCGGACCTTCCGGCAAAATCCTGAAGCCCTACGGTGATACCGAGCCGGAAATTATATATGCGGCATTCAGAGAGCAAATCGATGCCCTGATTAAGGCCGGCGTTGATGCTGTCACGATCGAGACAATGGTCGACCTGGAGGAGGCAAAACTGGCTGTCAGGGCGACTCGTGAAGTTTCGGCAGAAATCCCGATTATGGCAACGATGACATTCGATTCAACCCCTAAAGGCTTCTTCACGATTATGGGCGTGTCGATTGAGGATGCCGCAAAAGGGCTGGAAGAAGCCGGGGCGGATATAATCGGCTCCAACTGCGGCAATGGTATTGAAAATATGGTCAGGATAGCCGCCGAATTCAGAAATGTTACCAGGATGCCTCTAATAATTCAATCAAACGCCGGAATGCCCAAAGTCGAAAACGGCAAGACAGTCTATACCGAAACGCCTGATATGATGGCAAAAAAAGCAAAGGAAATGATTGATCTGCCGGTCTCAGTTATCGGTGGCTGCTGCGGCACAACTCCTGAACACATCAGGGCCTTAAGGAAAATGGTGGAAGCATGAAAAGTGCAATTGGACGGCTTTTGACACTGGCCGGGGCGGCAATAGTAATATTCAGCCTTTTTACCCCGGTAATCCAGATGGAATTCGAGGTCCCTGCTCAAAAACTTGGAGACATCGTTTTTAAACCACGTCCGGTGAAAGTTGAATCCTCCCTTCATGAGCTGGGAGAAAAGCTGTCCGATCTTGAGGGAGTGAAGCTGCCGGAAATTCTGGATTTTCTCTGGCTAATATTTATGGTTCTGGCGATTATAAATGCGCTTCTGGCTATAAAACCCTCATCACCAAGAATATTCAGGGCGTTTATCGGAATTCTACCTCTGGCATTTCTTGTCATTGTGATCTGGCAGACTGCCGTAAATCCCGATCTGGCAATTGGCTATGAAGGTCTTTTCGAGTATTTCATGAAGGGATTCTATATACTTTTGACGGGAACGGTGGTTCTTTTCATTGGTTCTCTGATGACCGGCGGAAAAAAGAAACGTAATCGAAACCGTACCTGAAATAATCTCTTTTTTTCCGAAATTCCTTGAAAAATAGACATTTCATCCATTATATTGGCAAACCAAAAGAAACCTTGTCAGTTGAGAACAATATAAGATAAATATTGTTAGCATTATGCGAGAGATTTTTGACGGAGATTAATATCCAAGCCATGGCTTTAACATTCAATCCCATACCTGCCAACTACCGCAAGATGTCGGATGATGAGCTGACAGAGCGGATCAACCAAAAGAAGCGCGAGCTGGGCGAGAAGCTTGTTATCCTGACCCATCACTACCAGCGCAGGAAGATCGTGGCTCTGGGCGATTATAAGGGTGATTCCTATGCGCTCTCGAAAATAGCGGCGGGTCTTGATGCCGAAATTATCGCTTTCTGCGGTGTGCATTTCATGGCCGAGGCGGCCGAGATTCTTTCCTCGGATGATCAGACCGTATACCTGCCCAATCCACTGGCAGGATGTCCTATGGCTGATATGGCGGCAATTGCCAACGTTATGTATGCCTGGGATCAATTGAAAGAGCTGGTTCCGGATTCGAAGATAATCCCGATTGCATACATGAATACCGCCGCCGATTTGAAGGCGTTTTGCGGAAAACATGATGGCCTTGTATGTACCTCCTCAAATGCTCCGGGGGCGTTCGAATGGGGCTTTGAAAGGGGAGATAAGATATTTTTCTACCCCGACGAGCATCTTGGAAGAAATACCGCCAATAAGCTGGGAATTGCGCGTGATCAGATTGCCGTATGGGATTTCAGGAAACGGAAACTGGGCGGCAATTCTCCCGACAAAATCAAGAATGCAAAGGTAATAATCTGGAAAGGATACTGCCACGTGCATACCACTTTCACACCTGATCATGTGCGTATGATGCGCGAGAGATTTCCCGATGTGCGGATTGTGGTGCACCCGGAATGCCCGGAGCAAGTTGTTGAGCTTGCCGATGCCAACGGTTCGACTGCATTTATTGTCAAATATGTGGACGAAGCTCCCTCAGGCTCAACGATTGCAATCGGAACCGAGATAAATCTGGTCGACCGCATGGCCCATGAATACCCAGATAAGAAGGTCATGGAACTCTCCGGAAATACCTGTGCCATGTGCGTAAATATGTACCGCACCACGCTCAACGATCTGGCATGGTGCCTGGAAAACCTCGACGATATCAAATCGATCGAGGTGCGTCAGGAAATCCAGGAGGATTCACGCAAAGCGCTTTCCCGAATGCTCGACATAGCCAAATAAGCACTTCCTTCCTCAAAGTTCATTTCCCTTTAAGAAATCAATATCTAAAATAAAAGATGTTGACATATCGATCCATATATGTAGATTGTAATTGTCTGCATAGGGAGGCCGAAAATGCTTAAAAACAGATTGAATGCTTTCACATGGATGTTTTTTCTCACGCTGGTCTTTCTGCTGGCGGTTGGTGCTCATGGTTTAACATTACAGCCCGGAGATGCCAACGGCGATTATGCGGTTAATGTCAGCGATGCAGTTTGGATTATCAACTATGTTTTCATCTCCGGTGATGCCCCACTAGACATGCATATTGCCGATGTTAACAGCGACTGCACCGTTAATGTCAGCGATGCCATCAGAATTCTCAACTACGTGTTTAACAGCGACGGCGATCCTTTGAGCAACGACTGTCTTCACACCGAAACAACCGGCAACTGCCTGGGCAAAGGGATGGTGCCGGATTCAGATTATGTTTACATCGAAGTGCTCGGCAACGACCTGCACATACATCATATGAACGCATACGAGCAATGCTGCCTCGAGTATTACGTAGAGTATAGTTTAGAGGGCAGTACGATTATCGCGCAGGAGACCGATATCGGGGACGAATGCGACTGCATCTGCTATTTCGATTTCCTGGAATCCGCTCTTTACGATCTCGAGAATGGCCAGTATACGGTAATAGTACTGGCGATTTTCGGAGATACGCTGGCAGTCGAGGATATCGTTGTTGATGAGGATTACGGTCTTTTGACACACAGCTCTACAGGATGTCTCAAGGACGACTTTGATCCCGAACCGCCTGAGATCGAGTATACCTACGAGAACGGTGTATTGGCTATGAATCATGGCAATGCCTGGTTTAACTGCGGCGGCAAGATAATGACGGCATTTGAGCAGTCAGTCGATACGATCAGGTTCATTGAGATCAATATCTCCAATCAATGGGCCTATTGCATGTGTTATTTTGCGGTCAGCGCCAATATAAACGGCATCGCCCCCGGCAGTTATGTTGCGGAGGTTTATGCGCGCGAGCCGATGGATGCTCCCGCCGAGCTGATAGAAAGACGGGAATTAATTTTGCCGTAAGACTTTCCATGTGAAACGAAGCATTGTGAAGGACGGATAAGGCTATCCGTCCTTTTTTTATGTTGGCTTACGGCTTAAAATTTTTATTATAAATATCATGGCAAAGAAGATGGCAAAAGTCGTCGTTCCGGTGACAGATATCTGGAGCAGACCGCAATTCGAATCATCCCGCCTCAGCCAGGCGCTTTTTGGCGAGAAAGTCCGGGTCCTGAGAAGGAAACCGAGGCATTTGTATGTCAGATGTGAGGACGGTTATGAAGGCTGGCTGAATGAATCCCATGTAACTGAACTGCAAAAAGACAGCCGTTTGTATGCCGAATCGGTGGTAAAAGTGCCAGTGGCAGAGATTTATCACACTCCCAAAGCCAAGACACCTTCCGGCAGGCTTTCATTCGGCTCATTAATTGAGTATGATCAAAAGCTTTCCGGCATGCTCAGGCTGATTGATTCGGGAGGCTGGATCAAAGAGCATGACCTGAGGTTAAAGAAACCGCCGCGAGTATCTGCCAGAGCAATAATAACGACATTGAAGACATTTCTGGGCATTCCCTATCTCTGGGGCGGAAAATCCGGTTTCGGTCTCGACTGCTCGGGCCTTATACAGCTTGTATACGGCTTTTACGGTTATGAACTGCCGCGCGATTCGAAGGATCAAAGAAAGAAAGGACGGAAAGTTGCCCGCAGGAATCTTAAGCCGGGCGATCTGATATTCTCGCCCGGGCATGTCGCGGTGTATCTCGGCAAAAGTGTGATTATTCATTCCAGCTTAAGAGCGGGTGGAGTGAAGGTCGAATCGATAAATGAGTCCTCAAAATTCTATCGCGAAGATATAAATAAAAAAATTATAGAAATGCGCAGGATTATATGATTTATCCAAAAAAGGCTTCACATGGGGCAAAAATAGGCATTGCAGCTGCCAGCAGTCTGCCGTCGAAGAAAGACATATCAGACGGGATGAAAAAGCTTCACGGCATGAAATACGAGGTGGTCGATTTTACAAAGGTCCTGAAGAAAAATATCACCGATTTGCAGAGAATGGAAATCCTGCATCGAGCGCTTTCCGACAAATCGGTGGAAGTGATTGTAATGGCGCGCGGAGGTTATGGGGCTCTTCGGATTCTGGATAAACTCGACTACAGGCTGATCAGGAAGTCGCACAAAATCATGGTCGGGTTCTCGGATTTTACGGCGATATCACTGGCCGTTTTCAAAAAGACGAAGTTGATTACATTCAACGGCCCGATGCTGAAGACGCATTTTGCAGGGTCTGTATCGAAGCTTACCAGGGAATCATTCCGGGATAATATTCACGGCTTTATCAGAAAAGAAGAGTCGGTGAATCTCAGGAAGATCGGCGGCAAGATGCTAAAACGCGGCAGTTCTCCCGGCTTCCTGCTGGGCGGCAATCTTTCGGTTTTATGCCGTCTGATCGGAACCGAATACCTTCCCGATTTTACCGATGCTATACTTTTCGTTGAGGATGTTGATGAGCATGTAGGGCGGTTGGATAATGCTTTCGCTCAGCTAAAAAACTGCGGCCTGCTTAACAAAGTCGGCGGAATTCTGGCGGGGCAGTTCACCAATTGCTTTAAGGGCAGCAAGGCCAAACAGCTTTCAGAATTTCGGGCGATGCTTAAGGATTATACCGATGATTTGAATATTCCAGTTATGTACGATCTTCCCTTCGGACATGAGAACAATATTATGACCATCCCGGTCGGGCTGCCGGTCAGACTCGATTCCGGCAAGGGTAAGCTTACATATCTGGAGACTCCGGTTGAGTAAATGCGTATAAGAGCGGAACTTATAGAAACACATCTGAAGGAAACTTTTCGAATTTCGAAGGGCGAATCCTCGTCCAAAAAGAACTGCATAGTCCATCTCGAGGATGCCCTGGGGGAATGCTGTCCCTCGATTTATTACGGCTACTCCGCAGAAGACTGCTTTCAGGTCATAAATGAGAGCAATATCGAAATTGAGGAGGCTCTGGAATTATCAAAGCTTCTGGATTATTTCGAGGAAACTTTCAGCGACCGCCAATCTTTACTGGCAGGCCTCGACATAGTTCTTTACGACTATATCTCCCGCAAACTGGGGCTCAGGCTTTACGAGTATCTGGGAATTCCCGAGCCCTCTAATCTGGATACTTCGTATACGCTTTCGATTGATACTCCTGAAAATCTGGAAAAACGTATGAAGGCAGCCGAGGGATTCAAATCCGTAAAGCTCAAAATCGGCTCGGAATATGATAAAGAAAATCTGAAAATACTGCATGAGCGCACTGATTTTCGTATCAGGGTTGACGCCAACGGCGCATTTACATTGGATCAGATCATGGAACTTGTGCCGCTTTTCAATGATTATAATCTGGAGCTGGTGGAACAGCCGCTGGCGGAATCGTCGGCGTCTGACCTGAAGATGTTAAGGAAGGAGATGAAAGTCCCGATTTTCTTAGATGAGAGCATTGTTGAGGTTCAGGATATTTATAAATATGTCGGTGCTATCGATGGTATCAATATCAAGCTCCAGCGTGTGGGCGGGATCCGCATGGCGCTGAAAATGATTCAGGCGGCAAAGTCTCTGGGAATGAAGATTATGTTTGGATGTATGCTGGAAACAAATATCGGTAACTGCGCAACAGCTCAACTGGGCGGTTTTGCCGATTTTCTCGACCTGGACAGCTCCATGCTTTTAAAAGACGATCCCTTTGAAGGGCTTTCTATCGATAAGGGAAAGATACTTATGCCCGCGGGCAAGGGGATTGGAGTAAGGCGGAGGCAGAATGCTTAGACGGATTTTCAGCATAATACTTCTTTTTATTGTTGCCTGCGCGCCCTCGAC
>WJIM01000326.1 GCA_014730285.1 Candidatus Zixiibacteriota bacterium | reverse complement strand
GTGGAAAAAGAAACTCTCAGAGGAAAAATAGCTGTTGGCGGTTGGGGAGAAAATCAATACGAAGGCGAATATCTATTCATCCTGGATTTTGGCGGCAACGAC
This sequence comes from Candidatus Zixiibacteriota bacterium, assembly GCA_014730285.1. Taxonomy (GTDB): domain Bacteria; phylum Zixibacteria; class MSB-5A5; order JAABVY01; family JAABVY01; genus JAABVY01. The sequence continues at coordinate 2,488 of WJIM01000326.1, read as the reverse complement.
CGCTACCTGATGGACCATAACGACAGCATGCAGGTAATTATCGATCTTGACGGTGACGACATCTATATCGCTCGCGAGGATTTCTGCCTTGGCTCGGGTTTTTTCAGCCTCGGAATACTGTACGATAATGCCGGAGATGATATCTACAATGCCAAAGACTTTGCGCTCGGTTCCGGGCTTTTCGGCACGGGCTTCCTGATAGATAGAGCGGGAAATGATACATATCTGGGCGACACTCATACCCAGGGCGCGGGAACATTCGGAATCGGCATGCTGATAGATAAATCCGGCAATGATGATTATAAAGCCGCCCTGTTCAGCCAGGCTTATGCCGGTGTCAAAGGCTTTGGAGCGATTGTCGAGCATGACGGCAACGACTCATATTACGCCGGTGGAAAATACAAGGACTTCCTTCGCTATGACGATCATTATATTTCCCTCTCTCAGGGATTTTCCTTTGGATACCGGCCGCGAATGTCGGGCGGAGTGGCGCTTCTGATTGATTCCGCCGGGCATGACTCCTATATTTCGGACATCTTCGGTCAGGGCGCGTCATACTGGTACGGGCTTGGCGCTTTATACGATATCTCCGGCAACGACAAATACCTGTCGTTCCAGTATGCCCAGGGAAGCGCAACCCATTTGACTCTTGCCATCCTCATGGATCAGTCCGGAAATGACTACTACTTCTCCAAGGGCGTGTCGCAGGGATGCGGTCATGATCTTGCCGCCGGATTTCTGATAGATTACGACGGTAACGACACATATCAAGCCTTCGATCTCTCGCAGGCGGCCGGTTCCGCTAATGGTGTGGGAATGCTGGTTGATTATCTCGGCGATGATTCTTACGAGATCAAGCGTACGCATAATACGCAGGGTTACGGCAACCCTCGTCGCGATTACGGCTCGATCGGACTGTTTCTGGATCTGATGGGGCAGGACGATTATAACGGCAACGGCCGTAATAACTACTACTGGATAATTGATTCGAAATGGGGCATTGGGGTGGACAGACAATACTGGGAGGAGGATGGCAGTGAGTAGATCGATAAAAATAGCCGTGACTATATTAATTATATTTGCCGCCAATGTTTTGGCTGATGATGCCAAGAATAGTATCGCTGCTATTGTTGACGATCTATTTATGAAAGCCTCTTCGGGTGAGGTGCAGTTCCGGGATCTGGTTGAACCTGCCAAAAAGGAACTTATTGAGATGGGGGAGAAGGCGGTCCCGCAGATGATCACCAAGCTGGATACCGAGGACGCCCGCGAACGCCACACGGTCGAGGATATTTTCAAAGAGATCGGCGATCCGGCGGTACCGTATCTGATCGATGCGCTTGACACCGAAAATCTCTACCAGCTCAGACTGGCTTCGAACTGCCTTGGATTAATCGGCAATAAGCAGGCTACCGAGCATCTTCTGGAGCTTTTTGATCACAGAAACCACACCGTCCGTTCCGCCGCCACAACCGCTGTCGGCAGAATTAAGGACACTACAGCGGTACAGGAAGTCATCTCAATGCTTTCGGACAGAACCGAGACCGTACGTAAATCCGCAGCGGTAGCATTGGGCAGGATCGCCCATCAGGATGCTATCGATGCGCTGATAAAGGCGCTCGATGATCCTCACTTTTCGGTGCGCTACAGCGCAATGGGAAGCCTTGTCAAAATAGGGGAGGAGTCCGGTGAGGTTCTGGAGGAAAGATTTGATCAGCTTCCGAAGATGGCTCAGTATTATGCCATAGATGTCTGGGCCGGTCTCGAATATGAGGACGCCTTTGATCGGCTAAAGGACTTGTTGAAGTCCGAGGATAACCGCCTGCGCGGATTTGCAATTGTGGCAATCGCCAGAATTAAGCCCGATAAAACCGCAAAGCTTGTGCGTAAATATAGTGAAGTCGAGGAAAACCCCTTTGTGCTGTCCAGCTTCGAAAAGGCCCGCAGAATAGCGGCCGAGGAAAAGGAATAGATGGGTATAGAAGAGCAGTTCAGGCGTTTTGAGAAGTTCATCAAAACCGATCTTCCGGCTCAAAAGTCATTGCATCTGGATAAAATATCCGGCGAGCTTTCGGCCGAGATCAGGGAAACTCCCGAGGGCAATTATCTGGTCAAGGAAACGATCTACCGTCCCGGTGATCTTCACGGCCGTTTTTCTTTTGCGGCTCTCGATCTCGACCGTCCTCTCAACTACGACAGTTTTTCCTGCCCGCCCGATGAAGGTACATTCAGCCTGCGTGATGTAGTGGTAATAGATACAGAGACCACCGGCCTCTCCGGCGGTGTGGGGACAGTGCCGTTTTTAGTCGGCCTGGGGTATTTTAAGGACGACAGCTATATTGTTCGTCAGCACTTTCTACCGGACTACAGCGAGGAGCACGGTTTCTATAAATATATGTTCGACGATCTCCCGGGGGATATGATGGTCTCATTCAACGGCAAGGCCTTCGATCTTCCGCTTCTTATAAACCGATTTCTGATTCAGCGC
>WJIM01000325.1 GCA_014730285.1 Candidatus Zixiibacteriota bacterium | reverse complement strand
GCGGACATTACCGATTGATTGTAGAAAATCCGCCCGAAGTGATCCTGATCGGGGAAGGTCCCGCTTTGATGCGGCAGGAAAATTCCTCCCGAATCGACCAGATACACACATGGAAGGCGATTTTCAATCGCCACCTGCTGAGCGCGTACATGCTTTTTGATTGTCTCCGGGAAGTATGTGCCGCCCTTGACGGTAGCGTCATTGGCGACCACCAGAACTTCACGGCCGTTGACAACTCCGATCCCGGTAACCATACCAGCGCCGGGAGCTTCATTGTCGTACATGTCATAGGCCGCCAGAGAAGACAGCTCCAGGAAGGGCGTATTTTTATCGAATAACATATCAAGACGTTCACGAGCGGTCATTTTGCCGCGCTTGTGATGGCGCTCGACCATGTATTCCGGCCCGCCCTCTTTTACTTTCTCCAGTCGCTCCAGGAAAGCGTCCCGGAGCTTTATGTTTTCCTCCCGGTTTTTTTTGTAGTCCTCCGAGGATGTGTCGATCTTCGTTTCTATTTTACGATACATAGCTACTCCGCCGGGACTGCTTTGTATCCGTATGAAAGCACACCGTGATGCGCATCGGTTTGAACGCGGCGGAACTCAAGCCTGACCTTTTTGCCGATATCCAGCCAATCCTTGTCGAAATCGGTTATCTGGCAGGTCAGCTTGGTGCCGTCGGTCAGCTCGACGATGCATACCACATAGGGAGCCTCGTCCTTGAACTGGCTGGGCGGAACCTCTATGACCGTATAGGTGAAGATTTTGCCTTCATCGGGGAGGATGTACTTTTCACCGTTGAACTTCTTTCCGTCCTTGCTCACATAACGAGGCGGGAAATAGACTTCGCCTGTATCTTTGTTCTTGACCGCTTCGAGACGATATCTCTGCGGAAACTCACGCCATATTCTTGCCGGAAACATTATACCACCTCCATGATGTGAACGATTGACGATGCTCCGGTACCGCCCATGTTCTGGGTCAGACCGATCTTTGCGCCTTCAACCTGACGCTCTCCGCCATCACCGCGAAGCTGTTTTGTGATCTCGATCACCTGCGCAACGCCTGTGGCGCCGACCGGATGTCCCTTGGACTTCAGGCCGCCGGATGTGTTCACCGGAATTTTTCCGCCTATGTGTGTATTGCAGGCCTCGGTGAATTCTCCGCCTTTACCCTTCTCACAGAATCCGAGCTCTTCGAGCACCATGATTTCTGCAATGGTGAAGCAGTCATGAAATTCGGCGACATTTACATCCCCGGGAGTTTTTCCGGACATCTTGTAAGCTCTTTCGCCCGCAACTTTGGTCGCTTCCAGTCCGGAAAGCGAAGGACGGTCGTGTAATGCTATCGAATCGGTGGCATGACCTATTCCGATGATCTTGACCAGCGGATTGTTTTTAGCAAGCTTTTTAGCGGTTTCCAGATCGGCCAGAATAACCGCGGCGGCACCGTCCGTAATCGGCGAGCAATCCAGAATCGTCAGAGGATCGGCAACCATAACCGAATTCTCAACACCCTCATGCGTAACCTTGAAAGGATACTGGGCCAGAGGATTCTTGGAGCCGTTCTCATGATTCTTAACCGCTACACTGGAAAGCTGACGGCGGGTAGTGCCGAACTCATGCATATGACGGCGTGCCATCATAGCATAAAGGCCGGGGAAGGTTGCGCCGTGGAAGACCTCGTATTCCTGATCGGCGGCGGTAGCCAGGGCATAGGTAGCGCCGTCGCCGGAAACATCAGTCATCTTCTCCACACCGCCTGCCAGAATTATATTGGAATTACCACAGGCGATATCCATGAAAGCGCATTTGACCGCCAATCCGCCCGAGGCACAGGCTGACTCAACTCGTCCGGCCGGGATATTCTTCTGTCCGAGATAATCGGCCAGGAGTGCGCCTATATGTTCCTGTCCCACGAACAGGCCGGGTGACATACTGCCCACATACATACCATCTAATTTTTCTATACCGGCATCGGCTATGGCTTCATAAGCGGTTTCGACAAACATCTGGCGCAGAGATTTTTCCCAGATCTCTCCCCATTTTGTCATGCCGACGCCTATAATTGCAACATCTCTCATCTTATCTCACTCCTAATCATTTTTCAATATTTTCTTACGGAACTTGGCGTAAGTGCCATAGTCGACATAGATTTTATTTTCATCGAGCTGGGGACGGGTTTTGGGACACAGGTCCTGAACCTCTTTGATTCGGTCGGTAACCTTGAAGATAAAGCCGTCGGAACCCGCACCGGAACCATAAGAGACCATGAAGATATTATCACCGGGCTCGGCAATATCCAGAATCGCTGTCAGGCCTATGGGAGAGGCTCCGGAGTAAGTATTGCCCAGAGTCGGCACCAGCCATCCGGTCTCGAGCTGTTCGCGCTCGAAGCCCAGCATCTTGCCCACTCTCATCGGGAACTTGCCGTTGGGCTGATGGAAAACTGCGTACTTGAAATCCTCCGGCTTCATTCCGGATTTCTCGAGAAGCGCATAGGCGCAGCCTTTGATAGTTCTAAAATATGCAGGCTCTCCGGTAAAGCGTCCGCCATGCTGTGGGTAGTGCTGATGTTCGCGGCGCCAGAAGTCGGGAGTATCCGACATCCATGAATGCGTGTAGAGACATTCCGCCAATATATTTTCACGTCCCATAATAAATGAAGCTGCTCCGGCGGCTGCGGAATACTCGAGTGCATCACCGGGAGCGCCCTGTGATGTGTCCGCACCGATGCCTACGGCATAATTGCAAAATTCCGATTTTACCAGGCCGAGCGAGACGAACATAGCCTCGGAACCGGCCTTGCAGGCGAACTCGTAATCGGCATTGTGGCAATTGGGTGTGGCGCCGATTGCCTCGGCACAAATCGTACCTGAGGGTTTGACCGCATAAGGATGCGATTCGGAGCCGATATATAGTGCATCTATCTTATCACCGGTGATACCCGCACGCTTGAGGGCATATTTGGTAGCCTCGACCGAGAGCGTAACACAATCGACATCGGGAGCGGGCACCGATTTTTCCGTTAATTGCAAGCCGCGCTTATATGATTCAGCGTCGGCACCCCAGACTTTGGCAATCTCTTCAACTTTAATGCGATGCCGGGGTATTTTGGCACCATATCCAACAATTCCTACCATAAAACCTCTCTATCTTTGATTTTTGTATTTATTTTCTTATAACCGAGTATAAGGCAACGTTTTCCGGCAGCGACCTGTCCACTATAGAATTTAAATAGATAGTGAAAAAATGCCCGAAAGTCAAGCGTTTTCACTCGTGGCGCCCCCATGTTTACACTATTTAATAATGAATTTTGGAATCAGATGTTTCCAAAAAGGGAGTGAATTAATCGGTTTTGATTCTTATGCCAGCACAAGGCTGTAATTTTCGCCCTTAGGTTATCGCACGGTCAGTTTTTCAAGTTCTTCCCGGGTAATCTGCCGAAAGGAATATTTATATCCGAAATAAAGCGCGATGGCATAGAAGAGCGCATCAATCGGCTCAAATCCGGCTTTCAGGAATATCCACATGGTCTCGAAGTCCAGTTGAGACAAAATCTCGGAGAGCGGGATGC
>WJIM01000324.1 GCA_014730285.1 Candidatus Zixiibacteriota bacterium | reverse complement strand
GGACTCATATTTGAAAATGACTTCATGTTCCCCTTCCGGGATAACCACGCCCCTGAAGGCGGCATTGGCCAGAAGAACCTCGCTCTTCTCCCCATCGACATAAGCCTTCCATGACGGGTAGTAGCATCCGGCAAGGTAAACGATGCCGTCGCTGTTCGATTTCGCATTGATTACGATCTCGTCCATATCGAAGGACACGATTTCAGCGAACTCGCCCTCGGTATTTGCAGCCGAATCTCCAACGATTCCGGGATCTGTTTCCAGAACAACCTGCCTGGTCCAGTCATGCTGAAGCTGCCGCATGAATTCCAGCGCATCCTTATGATCATCGCGCAGTACGAAATCATGATAGAGCCGCACGCGCTTGAAGTGCTCTGGGAATTCATATAGAATCAAACCGTCAGCCTGTATTTCCTGGTTGCTCGAAACCTGTGTAAGGCTGTCAGCGTAAGCGCCGAGGTTGGTCATATAGTCGGTAACCAGATATTTAACACCGGCCATCCCGATAAAGGGCATATTCATCCATACCATATTACCCTGGTTCCCCTGCTGCCGGTCGCTCTCCACACGAAATATGAATGAGTGGTCGTTCGATTTCCCCTGACGGAACCAGTACTGGTCATAGATTTTCATCTGGTTGCCGTGATACCCGAACATCATAGGGATATCATGATAGGCGAAATAGTTGGAGTTGCGAAGCACACCTCTGTCAGCGTCAAGCAGACGGTCGACATAAGGCTCATCCGTGTTTTTCATTTTCCTGACAATGTTATTCTCGGCAAAATATTGCTCCTGGCTGGTAGTGGTCAAAAATTTGAAGTCCATACGCCAGGCATCAGCGATTCCAAAGAAGATAATAATCCCCAGCGCCCATAAGCCGATCGTCCGATTGCCATAAGATTTAATAATCAGCCAAATTAGGACGAATATCACCGCCAGAATCCAGAGACCGATCACGATATCGCCGACATTCGGGAAGGCGCGATAACCCAGAATCGCATCGGGAGCATCGGAATTAAAAATCGAAAGAAATGTACTGATTATGCCTTTGCCTGCCAGAGTGAAAATGATCGCCAGAAAAGCATAAATGCCCGCAGCAATTGAAGAGAATAAAAATACTTTTTTCTTTGCGGCTTCCTTCAATTTTGGCAGTTCCTTTCGGAGATAATCAATCCCGTACCCCGCCAGCAGGCAGAAAGAGAACGAGAAGATAAACATAATCATCGACGGCGCCCGAAGATGCTTCACATTCGGAATAAGATGATAGAAAATTTTATACAGAGGCGTGGAGCCGCCCAGGGCATATACCAGGGCAAAAGCCCCCAATGCCATAAAGAACCATGTTCGCCTATTGCGTACGAATACAATTGCAATCAGTCCAAAAAAGATGGGAAGAATTCCAATGTATTCGGTATTATCCTTAAAGGCATTCTGGCCCCAATAGGTCGGCTGAGATTCTCCCGTGGGAGTGAATTTACGAGCATTATTGCCAATGAAATTCGGAATAAACTGCGAAACCAGCTCACCCGAATTCATCGACCAGCTTGTGGCGTAAGCATACCGCTGAGCCTCGGTCATCTCATCCTCATCCTCCTCGATTGCACGAGGCGAATATTCCTTAACGTATTTATAGGATGGATAAAACTGAATGGCCGAAACAAACAGGCCCAGGACGATTGCCATCACAAAAAGCGCCCCCGGCTTTATCACAGCCACGACATTTTTCCTTTCGATCAGTTTGAATATAATCCTGAAGCCGAAATAAAATCCAACCGCCCAGAGCATGAAATAAGACATCTGCGGATGAGGCGTGAGTACAATCATTCCGACCACCGCACCCAGCAGGGTGAAATCGAGGAATTTATGATCGTTCATTGCCCTTTCCAGAAAGAGCATGGCCAGAGGAAACAAAGCGGTGACATACATCTTGCCGTCATGTCCGGGTTGAACCATCGACACCAGGTACGGCGCGAACATATAGAATATTCCGGCAAACGATGCCGCCAGCCTGGAGAGCTTGAATGTCCGGGCGCAGGCATACATAAACAGCCCGGAGAGAAATACATGAAAAAGCATCGACCATCCGAATGCGCGCGGTATCGACATGATAAGCTTGAACGGATAGGTAAGCGGATAGAAGATATCCGAATGAAACGCATCCACAAACGGCATCCCGCCGAATATCATCGGGCTCCACAAAGGTACCCCAAAGGGAAAGCCTAGATGCTCTTTCCAGAATTCGCGGAAATAGCAGCTTGCATTTATAAAGTCCGATGAAAATAAAAATTTATTGGAGAAAACGAATTCATTGAAAAGAATAATTGTCAGCACAAAAATGAAAGCCGCATAATAGAGAACGTAGTATCTGCTTTTAAGAATATTCTCAAGTCCTCCCGGCTGAGGTGCAAGCTGTGCCTTGGGGGCTTGAGATACCGTTTTTTTCTTCTTTTTCTTAGCCATGTGTTTTTTTCGACCTCACTAAAAGCGCCCAAACGGTTATCGTGATCTCACCTATCATAAACCAGAGCCGCGAGGCAAGCCCGACAACATAGGCCACCGATTCAACAAATCCGCCCAGTTCATAAAGAAGTGCGCCCATGACGCCCTCACGTACACCAATCCCCCCCGGCGCAAATAACGCCCAGTAGCCGATCAGGTATGAGGCGGTATATATAAAACACGACTCGATAAAATAATCAGAAGGAGCCTCAGTAACTGCTTGAATGAACAGGTAGAAAGAAACTCCGAAAATTATCCAGACGGCAAAATATATAAATAGCAGCTTTAAACCAATACTTTTTTGAAGTTTAAATTCAACCAGTGGCCGTTTAAAGCGCACCCTGACAAAATTCATGACCTTGGCGAGATACTCAGGGCGCATAAGTATTATCATCGTGAACACGATTAAAACCCCCAGAATAATAATGACCGGCAGGTATTGAGAAATGTTGTCGTATGAAAGCCCCAGAAGAAAGAACGATATGAATACCACAAATATACCGGCGCATGTATCGAATATCTGGTAAAGAAAGAAAGAGGTGATGGCAACATCCTCCTTGATACCATCCTGTTTCGCCAGATACATGATTCCGATAAACTGCACCACCTTGCCGGGTACATACCTGCCGAGATTGGAGAGATACATTATGCGGAATGCCCGCAAAATCGGCAGCTCGACATTGAAGGATGATAATATCAGCTTAAGTGATGCGCTCTTGATAAAAAGTCCGATCCAGAGTATTACAATGGAGGCTGCAAATGTCAGCCAGTTAATTTTCCATTCGTACGCCTGCACCTGCTCCCATTGAGAGCTGATCTGCTTATAAATAAAATAGAGTATAAGCGTAATTAAGATATACTTAATCAGCCGGATGATAACTCTCTTTGGACTTTTATCAGGCATATTCCGGGCAAAATATTGAAATCCACTAATTTAGTCAACCTAAGAATTTATACACCTTAGTCCTTAAAAGTTAATTTTTATTAAAACCTTGACACGGATATTTTACTGTCCTATAATCCCACCGGCTTTAACCTTTTAATCCGGCCCCGAGAGACCGGCAAAGGCTTTACAAAAAATGCAGATTATCGAATTCACAAATAAATTAACTATACCCTCCACGGATCGGGAGGGTATTTTTTTTGGAGGTGACATTGCCATCAGCTAAACCATTACAGGTACTAAGCTCGACTCAAATCAGGCGTGCGCTGGTGCGAATCGGGCACGAGATACTGGAACGCAATAACGAGGGGAAAAATCTGGCCCTGATCGGTATCCGTGCACGAGGAGACATACTGGCTGACCGCCTGGCTAAAATTATCTATGAAAACGAGGGTATCAAGCTCCCGGTTGGTTATATGGATATCAACTTCTACCGGGATGATATCCATATCAAGCTCGACCAGCCGGAAATCCGGCAGACCGAAATTATCTTCGACTTGCAGGACAAGATCGTGGTGCTGGTAGATGACGTCCTTTTTACCGGACGCACTATTCGCGCTGCGCTCAACCAGCTCTCCGATTTCGGGCGGCCGCGCGCGATTCAGCTTGCGGTACTGGTCGACAGAGGACACCGGGAACTTCCCATAAAACCGGACTATGTCGGCAAGAATCTTCCCACCAACCGTGATGATGACGTGATTGTCAAACTGAAAGAGACCGACAAAGAGGACTCTGTCAGCATAGCCTCTCAGCCCAAACGAAAAACCAAAGCAGGGAAAAAAGCAAAGAAGAAGGGGGCTAAATAATGGGATTGAAAATAAAACATCTTCTCGGCCTTGAAGGTGTCTCAAAGAAGGATCTGGAATTGATCCTGAACACGGCCAAATCCTTCAAGGAGGTTATCGAACGGCCGGTCAAAAAAGTGCCGCCCTTGCGTGGTGTGACAGTGGTCAACCTCTTCTATGAGCCCTCGACACGAACACGGCTTTCCTTCGAGCTGGCTGAAAAACGGCTTTCGGCGGACACATTGAACTTTGCCGCCAAGGGCTCTTCGGTATCCAAAGGCGAGAGCCTGAAGGATACTGTCAGAAATATCGAGGCATTGAAAATCGATATGATCGTAATCAGGCATTCCTCGGTAGGCGCTCCGCACTACCTGACCAAGTTCGCAAGTTCGACTGTTATAAATGCCGGGGACGGTTCTCATGAACATCCCACCCAGGCGCTTCTGGATATGTACTCGATCAAGGAGCGCTATGGCAAAATCAAGGGATTGCGTGTGGTGATTTTGGGCGACATCCTGCATTCACGTGTGGCCCGCTCCAATATCTGGGGACTGAAAACATTGGGCGCCTCAGTCGCGATCTGCGGACCGACCACACTTCTCCCCCATGAGGTGGAGAAGATGGGGGTGGATGTTTACCATAACCTGGATGAGGCTCTTGACGGCGCTGATGTTGTCAATGTCCTGCGGCTCCAGCGTGAACGACAGCAGGCCGGGCTTCTTCCCTCGCTCCGGGAATACACGACTCTGTTCGGAATTACCAAAGACCGGTTGAAATTGCTGAACAAGAATTACACGATCATGCATCCGGGGCCAATTAACAG